>JAZASQ010000002.1:0-83246 GCA_036343235.1 Lachnospiraceae bacterium | reverse complement strand
GGTGGTAGAATTTCTCGCAAAGCACCCGAAGGTAGAGCATGTAAACCATCCCTCACTTCCGGATCATCCGGACCACGCCCTCTATCAGAAGTACTTCCCCAACGGCGGCGCTTCGATATTCACATTTGAGATCAAGGGCGGACAGAAGGAGGCCTTCGCTTTCATAGACCACCTCGAGCTCTTCTCGCTGCTTGCAAACGTGGCTGATGTGAAGTCCCTGGTCATCCACCCCTACACGACGACCCACGCTGAGCTTTCCCCGGAGGAACTGGCTGAGCAGGGTATCAAGCCCAATACGATTCGTCTTTCCATTGGTATCGAGAATATTGACGATATAATCGAAGACCTGGAGAAGGGCTTCGCAGCAGTATAAGTGCATTTCCCTGGTCTTTGGAAGGAAACCGGGATATGTGTTTATTACTAATGTAAACCACCCACTTTGTTTGCGGCGTATAGCCGGATAGGAGACTTTATTATGGCACGGATTTATGAGAGCGCGGACCAGCTGATCGGAGGAACTCCCCTCCTGGAGCTTGGCGCCATTGAAAAAGAACTGGGCCTTAATGCAAGGCTGCTGGCCAAGCTTGAGTACTTTAACCCTACAGGGAGTGTTAAGGACCGGATTGCCAAGGGCATGATTGACGAGGCCGAGAAGTCCGGCGTCTTAAAACCCGGTGCCACTATTATCGAACCCACATCCGGCAATACCGGTATCGGTCTGGCTTCCGTTGCCGCAGCCAGGGGCTACCGCATCATCATCGTAATGCCCGAGACTATGTCCGTAGAGCGTCGGAAGCTCATGAAGCAGTACGGGGCGGAATTGGTCCTTACGGAAGGGAGTAAGGGAATGAAGGGGGCCATCGCCAAAGCTGATGAGCTCCAGCAAGAGATTCCCGGATCCTTTGTTCCCGGCCAGTTTGTAAATCCGGCCAACCCTGCCTACCACAAGGCCACGACCGGCCCTGAGATCTGGCAGGATACTGACGGAAAGGTAGACTACTTCATCGCAGGTGTCGGCACAGGCGGAACCATTACAGGAACAGGGGAATACCTGAAGGAGCAGAATCCTGCGATGAAGGTCATAGCCGTGGAGCCTGCAGGATCTCCCGTCCTCTCGGAGGGCCATGCCGGAGCCCACAAGATTCAGGGGATCGGTGCCGGCTTTGTACCTGATGTCCTGAATACGAAGGTCTATGACGAGATCCTTCCGATTACGGATGAGGACGCCTTCGAGTATGCCCGCCTGGTCGGCAAGAAGGCCGGTGTCCTGGTCGGAATCTCCGCCGGAGCTGCCGTAAAGGCGGCTGTCGATATCGCAAAGCGGCCTGAGGCAGCAGGAAAGACCATTGTGGCCCTTCTGCCCGATTCCGGCGACCGGTATCTGTCTACGGCTCTTTTTGAAGAATGAGTTTGACGTCTGATCAACGCCAATGAATTAAACCATGTTATCCTCCTATACCAAGGGGCTGTGCTGTTGCACAGCCCCTTTTTGGACGCTGAATGCATGGGAATAGCCATTTCGAGACTTGTCATATCGGAGATTGGGCGCCGGATGTAATGGGCGGGCTTATTAGGCCCTTTGGATTTATGTCTTATTCTTTCACTCTGACTTGCTTTGTGGCATAATCAAATCGTGTTTTTCGGAAGGAACGTTTTCATGGAAAAGATTATTATTTCCCTGATTGTCATCACGGCCCTTGTTGTGGTTGCCGGTATTCTCATCTATTCGAACCTGAAGCTCCGGAAGGAACACAAGCATTCCGAGCTCCTGACAGACCAGCTGATTACGACTCTCGTATCCGCCATCGATGCCAAGGACCCCTATACCCAGGGCCATTCCATCCGGGTGGCCATGTATTCGAGGGAATTGGCGAGACGGGCAGGAAAATCTACGGAATTTCAAAAGAATATCTATTATCTCGGCATGGTCCACGACGTGGGGAAGATCGGGGTTCCCGGGAGCATACTGCGAAAGACGGAAAAACTGACCCCGGAAGAGTACGCGAAAGTCCGGGAGCATCCGACCATGGGCGGAGAGATTCTTGACGGGGTCACGGAGATTCCCAGAATCCGCATCGGGGCCCTCTATCATCACGAGCACTACGACGGGGGCGGCTATCCCTTCGGCATGATCGGGGAGAGCATTCCGGAAGAGGCGCGGATCATTGCAGTGGCCGATGCCTATGACGCTATGGCGAGCAATCGTTCCTACCGGACCGCTATGCCTCAGGAGGACATCCGGAAGATTATTACGGATTCCGCCGGCAGTCAGCTCGATCCGAAATATGCCCAGCTCATGATTGATATGATCGACGATGACAAGGACTACATCATGCGGGGGCAGGCTGTGGCCTCGAAGGACAGCATCAACATGATCCGGGACTTTCTGGCCGGGAAGTGGAAGTAGGAGAAATATGCTATACTTATTGTTATTTATGGAGGATACCTAGATGAAGAAGAGAATTGTACTTGCACTGGGGCACGAGGCCCTGGGCACGACCCTGCCGGAACAGCAGGAAGCGGCGAAGAAGTCTGCGGCAAAGGTCTGTGACTTCATAGAACAGGACTATCAGGTCGTCATTACCCATTCGAACGGGCCCCAGGTTTCCATGATTCATGCGGCAATGAACGGGTTCGGAGCAGCAAATCCCGGCTATACGGCCACTCCCATGAGCGTGGCCTCTGCCATGAGCCAGGGCTATATCGGCTACGACCTGCAGAATGCCATCCGCAGTGAGCTCCTTTCAAGGGGCATTTCAAAGACCGTTTCCACCATTCTGACCCAGGTCACCGTTGATCCTTATGACGAGGCCTTCTACCGGCCTTCGAAGATTATCGGACGAATCCTGACCAGGGAGGAGGCGGATGCCGAGGAGAAGAAGGGCAATCATGTGGCTCCGGTCGATGCGGCAGGAAAGGAAGTTTCTTCCGAAAGCGAAGCGACCGGTTTTCGGAGAGTTGTAGCCACGCCGAAACCCATAGATATCGTGGAAATTGATGCCGTGGAGGCCCTTCTTGATGCGGGCCAGGTCGTCATCGCCTGCGGGGGCGGCGGTATTCCTGTTCTTTCCCAGGAGAACAGGCTCAAGGGGGCTTCTGCCGTAATAGAAAAAGATACGGCGGCCGGCCGCTTGGCTGAGCTTCTCTCTGCCGACATGCTGATTTTCCTGACAGGCGTCGAGAAAGTCTGTCTGTCCTTCGGGAAAGCGGATGAAAAGCCCCTCGACTACATGTCTGTGGAGGACGCGAAGAAGTATCTTGCAGCCGGGGAATTCGGCAAAGGAACCATGGAGCCGAAGATTCAGGCAGCTATCGATTTCATCGGGGATTCCGCTGTCCGAAAAGTGCTGGTGACGGAGCTGATTCCCGAGCAGAAGGCCATCAACAGCGAGCAGGGTACCCTGATCTCCCTGCGCTGACAGCATGGGGATTTCGAATCAAAACAGAATATTGTTTTCGGTCATTTTTCCGACTTACGGGGTCGAGGCCTATCTCTCCGATGCTATTGGGGATATTTTGGGGCAGACGTACCGGGATTTCGAGCTTCTGATCGTGGATGATGCCTCACCCGATCACAGCGGGACTATTGCAGACGAGGCTGCTGCCCGGGACTCCCGGGTGAAGGTCATTCATCTGTCTGAAAACGGGGGTGTGTCAGAGGCCAGAAACCGGGGCCTTTTCGAGGCAAGAGGGGACTATTGTCTTTTCCTTGATCCGGATGACCGTTTTGATCCGGAACTTTTGGACCTGGTGAGGGAAGCCGTGGAAGAGACAAATGATCCGGATGTGGTTCTCTATGGGCTGACCGAGGATTATTATGACCTGACCGGGCAGAAAATCTACAGCATCACAAAGAGCCCGGTGGGTCATGTTTACGGGACGGCGGAGGAGCTGCACCGGGCCGTCATGGCTCTGGAAGAGGCTACCTTGTATGGATACCCCTGGAACAAGGCTTACCGGACCGCGTTTTTGAAGGATAATGGTTTCTCTTTTCAGAAAATCACACATATAGAGGACATCCTTTTCAATGCCGATGTCTTTGACCGGGCAAAGAGTCTCGTAACTCTGGACCGGCAGCCGGTCCACTACCGGAATGTCTCTGACGAGAAGCGGGAGAGCAGGCTGACAGCCGGTCATATCGACAATTACTTCAGCCTGCAGAAGAGACGGGTTCAGCGCCTTCTCGCTCAGCAGCGGGCCTTCGGGACCTTGAACTCTGAAGCTTACAGGATTCTTTCTGCCGAGTATTTCCGGTCTTTTTCTTCGGCCCTGTCCCGGGACGCCGGAGATGGTGTGAAGGGAAAAGCCCTGCGGCAGGCCGCCCGGGATGAGATGGGGACGGAGCTGTTTCAGGAGCTGGCACCCCGTTTCATTCCTTCCGGGAGATCCATGAAGTTTCTCATGCAGCCTCTGGCTGACGGGAAGGAAAGAACCGGAGTCCGCCGGGCATGTATCGTTTCCTTTGTGCGGAAACGCTTCCCCGGACTTTTTGCGAAGCTCAAGCAGGAACGGTAAAAGCAATTTTCAAAGTGTCCGCCATGGGCGGACAGATACTTTTATGAATGCGAAGATATTGATTGCAATACATAAACCTTATACTGTCCCGTCGGACTCTCTTTACGTTCCCCTGCAGATGGGAGCGGAAGGGAAAGCTCCTCTGTATCGCCAGGGCAATCAGGTGTTGGCAGAGCCTGCTGCCGGCACCGTAAAAATTGAAGGGGACGACGGGAGCAGGTGCGGCAGAATAGAGGAGGAAGATCCGGCTCCTGCAGAACAGATTTCCGCAAAAAATGGCGGCTTTTGTGAACTGACCGGTCTCTATTATGCCTGGAAGAACTGGACGGACGCGGATGCTATAGGTCTCGTCCACTATCGCCGCTACTTCGGGCACCCTTCGCTGCTGATGCCGGCGGGCTTTGCCTTTAAGTCCGGGGAGCCCCTGGCCGGGGAGGGGGCATTTGAGCGGATCCTGACCGGAGCGGAGACTGAGCGCCTTTTTTCAAAGTGCGATATTATCGTTCCACAGAAACGGCACTATGTCATTGAGTCTCTTTTCACCCACTATGCTTCTACCCACGATGCCAGGCACCTGGTTTTGGCCCGGGACATTATTGCAAAAGAATACACTGAATACATTCCGGCAGTTGATCAGGCCTATTCCCGCCGCTGGGGATATATGTTCAATATGGGGGTCTTCAAAAAGGATGCCCTCGACGGCTACTGCAGCTTTCTCTTTCCGGTCCTGTTTGAACTGGAAAAGCGGCTCAATGAGGAGGGACTGACGGAAAATCTCTCGCCCTATGAAGCCCGCCTGTTTGGTCGGGTCAGCGAGATCCTTTTCAACGCCTGGCTGCTGAAGCACCGGGAATACCGCCTGCTGGAGCTGCCCCTGGTGAATACCGAGCCCGTGAACTGGGCGAAGAAGGGGAAGGCCTTTCTGGAGGCCCGTTTTCTGGGGAAGAAGTACGAGAAGTCGTTCTGAAGAATGAACGTCGGGAAACTGGACAAATGCAGGTCCGTTGAAAAGTGATGCGGCTGTCTGGCGAAAAGGGAGGCGCAGCTTGAAGGTTTCGATCATCACTCCCTTCTATCAGGGAAGGGATTATATGAAAGGCTACCAGCAGATGCTGGAGGCAGTTGAGCGCTACACGACCGCCCATCCCGGTCCTGACGGCAGTAAAAATACAATCGAGGTCATTATCGTAAATGATAGCCCAAGTGTTCCGGTCCCCCTCTCAGGCATCAATCTCGGCAAGCCCTATTGGAAAGTCATTACTAATGCAAAGAATATGGGTATCCATGCCTCTCGCATCACCGGCCTTAATGTCGCCACGGGGGACTATGTGATTTTTCTCGACCAGGATGACTTTCTCCGGGAAGATGCTGTCAGTACCTTCCTGGCGGCAGCGGCCGCCGATGCGGCAAAGGACGGGACGGCCACATCAGGAAAAGTCTTCATCAGCAATGCCGTTTTCGTCAGTCACGGGCAGGGCAATGAACTTTACCGGACCGAAGCCGGAAAAAGTCTTGTCTGGAATTTTGATGCCTTCTGCAATATCGGGACCCAGATTGTCTCTCCGGGCCAGGTCATGCTGAACCGCCTGACGATTCCGGATTTCTGGAAGAGCCACCCTCTCAAAAACAACGGGGCTGATGACTACTTTCTCTGGCTTCTCCTTCTCTCCTCCGGAACCGGGCATGTCTATGTGGATGCCCCTCTCTATATCCATCGGGAAACGGACAGCAATCTCTCCGTTGATACCCGGGTCACGGACAGGTCCTCCTTTGAATTTCTGGATCTTTTGTCCGAGACGGATTTCCCGCCTGAGAAGATTGTCCGCCTTCGCACCATGCTGACCATGAAGGACCTCTTCCGCCATGGAAATATCTTCGTTAAGCTGGGCCAGGCCTTCCGGCATCCCTATCTCATGGTGAAGAATATTTCTTATAAAATCAAAACCAAGACACCATATGGGTTTAACAGGTAAGGAAACGCCCCCTTCCATGTAGTTGAAAGAGGGCGTTTTTCAGATTTCCCATCTGTGGGTGTCCGGATTTAAATGCAGGCGTGTGTCCTGACTGTAGCGGTCCTCTACTGTGAAGAGGGCCGCTGTTTTTTTGGAAAGATAGTCGTGGTTGACAAGGAGCTCTTTATAGAGGGCTTCCATATAGGCTTTTGAATCCACGAACGATGCGCCAACAAGTCTTTCTGCAGATGCCCGGTCCTTACAATATTGGAGCAGGCCCGCCTGCAATGCTTTGATTCCTTCTGACGGCCCTTCTTCTTCCCTGTAGACCGGCTCCCCGGCCTCCGTGAAGCGGAGAAGCTGTCCGTAAGGGGCCTGCAGGACAGACTCGAGGAAGAGCTGGGTCTTCTCAATTGCGTCTGCGAAGAGATTTTCTCCGCGCCGGTACATGGCAAGAAAAGTACTTTCTGTTTCCGCCAATCCCGGATGGGGAGAAAAGACAGCCAGATAGGCCGCATTCACAGGCCTTTGCAGAAGCTTTGCCATATAGTGCTGGATGGTGCCGGCGTAGCCGATATCCACAAGGACGGCCCGGTCGCGGACTTCTTCCGGCAGGGCTTTTACCAGGTAGGCGAGGTAAGACTTTCTTTCTGCCGCTGCATTCTCAAAGAGTTCCGGCAGCAAGAGTCTTATATCATACAGAACCTTTTCATAGTCATCGGATTCTCCGGCTGTCTCGTCTGCAATATGGACCTGACGGTCGGAAATTTTTTTCAGAATGTCCGGGCCCGCGCCAAGACGGGCTTCGAGGAGATTTAAAAGGCCGCCGTCATACTTGCGGCGGAGGATGCCTGCTATATCTTCTTCCGTCCGGATGGCGGCGACGGAGACTGCCCTTCGGGAAGTCAGAAGGTAGCCGTGGCCTTTGGCCTGGTCCCCGGTGACAATCTCATATACCTGCTGAAAGAGCCAGCCCTCCCGGGCCAGGAAGGCAAGATAAGCGTTCTCCGGAGTGCTTTCCTGCAGCCAGAGCATGTATTCGTACAGAAGCGGCCCGAAGGCAGTGTAGCCCATGGTATAAGGGTCCGAAAAGCGCGCCTGCCCGTCTTTGGCAAGGGTGAAGGGGGAGTTGAAAAGACCGCCGTTTCGGGAGAGGCCGCGGAGAAGAGGCGCCCCCTCTATTGAAAGCTCCGGAATGCCGGCAATCTTTTCTTCCGCGGCCGGACTCATGATCCAGAGGGTCTTTTCATGTCGGTCCGAAAGCCGCTGCCAGTCGGATTGCTGATTATCTCCCACGTGGGCGAAAGTTTTGCCTTTATAGTCAGAGATAACCTTTTCCCAGAGACTGCCGTCGTCTTTCCGTAGGCCCTCCTCGCATGAGAGGTAGACATTCTTATAGCCGGTCAGATTATTTTTCTTTAATACCTTTTCATAGAAAGCCCGGGGCAGGTACATATCGCTGACAATCAAGACGGTCTTGCCGGCAGCGACAAGCTTCCGGTAGAGGGTACACATGTCCCTCCTTGGAATCAGGGCGTCTTCTTCGAGGGTCAGTTCTGCCTTCATGAGGCAGTCCCGCTCCGCTTCACTCAACTTTTCCATCACCTGCAGGCAGGAATAGATGTCATCAAGGCTGCAGTAAGCCCCTTTTTTTTCTATGGCTTCGACTTCCGCCCGGATGCGGAGTTCCCGAAAGGCAGCAGGAGAGTATTTTCGAATAACAGGGAGAATAGCTTTTTCCATACTCACGGAAGGGGCTGTTGAGGATGAAGAGCCTGTATCGTTTTGGCCGGAAATTGCAGTTTTAGCGGCAGCGGCCGGAATCATGGCAAACAGGGAATCGGGGGAAGTGTATTTTCTGGTCAGGAGGGTGTCAAAGACGTCGAAGGAGATGACGTCGTAGGACATGAGCTCCGTCTCCAGGAAAACGTCATCACGGCGGAAGACAGGGGCAAAGGTGTCCCGGTCAGCTCCCAGATGGACTTTCCCGTCATCCGTGTCGATTATGGCATCTTCGAATCCGTTCGCGGCAGAGATTTGCCCGATGGCCCGCTCGAGAACGTGGGCCAGGGTTCCGTCCGTCTGCCCGGTCTCTCCGTCGAAGTCATTATATGACAGTTTTCTGTCCCAGAGCTGACTTATGGCGGAATTTCTTACGAAGAAGAAACTGCCGGCCGGGTAGAGGAAGATGCCATCATGAAAGGGGACTCCGATGGATTCAAGGAAGTCCCGTCCCTTTTTCCCGTTGGACAGCCAGCCGTAGGCTTCCGGAGCCATACCGGCAAAACGCTTGGGGTAGACGAGACCTAGGATCGGCCGCGTTTCAAAAAGAGTGAGGATTTCCGCGGCCCGGTCAGGGGTCCCGATCAGGGCATTGACGGAATACTGCCGCCAGTCCATCTGCTCCGTCCCCGTGTAGAGGGACTTCTTTGAGTGCATATGGAGAACGATGTCGTAGCCGGAGAGTTCTTTTCCGAACAGGACGTACATGGGGGCAATGTCCCGGCCCCGGTTCTCCGCCCGACGGATGGTGACCGCACCTGAAACGGTATTCCCCGCTTCGGTTCTGACAGTTTTTTCGGTGCCATTCTTTCTGACTGCCGGATCAAAAATTCCCTTCAGCTCTTCTATTCGAGTATCGGAAAGGTCCTTGCGGACAGAGATGTAGAGGTCGAAGGGGACAGGAATATTTTTGAGGACATTGGAAAACTCCTCAGCCAGGTCGTCGTAGTAGAGGTGGAGGTGGACAGCGAGGGTGCCGGAGAAGGGGACTTTTGCTTTGTCCAGGTCGCTGAAGGAGACCGTTTCTTCGGCAGTCGGAGCCGGGGCCACAGCCTTCCTCTCGGAGAGGCGGAGCTTTACTTTTTTAATGAAGGCCTTCGGTCCCTGGTGGGTCAGAATTTCGAAGGCCCTCTTAATATGCCGCTTTGTGATATCGGATTCTTGTGACACAGTATTTCTCCCGTGAAATGCAGTATTTTCGTCCCTGAATTTTACCATTCTCCTTGTCTGGCCGCTACACACTTTGCGTGCAAAAAATCAACCACAAGATATTGACGGAAAATTCAAATAATATACGAATTGCGTTAAAAACCTTTACAAATCCCTTTCGGGACAATAAACTAAGGCGGATAGCGTTTCTGCGCAAAGCCGCATGCCGGAGGGGAAACTGCCTTCCGTCTGCGCTTTAAAAAATTTTGCCACGGGTGTGTGGCTATATAAGCCATGGGTGTGATGATATGACTGGCTTGAAGGAGGCACTATATGTCTGAGAAAGACGAACTCGTCCGTCTGCGGCACAAGACGGGCATGAACCGCCGTGAATTCTGCGAGTACTTCGGTATTCCCTACCGGACCGTGCAGGATTGGGAGCTGGGCAGCCGGAAGATGCCGGCCTACCTCCTGCCCCTCATGGAGTTCAAGATTGACACGCTGAAGGTCCGGAAGGAACGGCCGGGCAAGGAGAAGAGCGCGTCGTAATCAGGCTGTTTTTCCGGATGATTGATTTGCAGTGGCAAATCGGAGATTCTCGGATAGCTGTAGTGCAATGTGCTACAGCGGGCACAGTTGAACCGCGCTTTGAAAACGGAACACATTGGATGTGGAAGGAGTTTCCTTTGAAGGAACTGAAGAAGACGTATGATCCCGCTGATATTGAGGACCGCCTCTATGAGAAGTGGGAGAAGAACGGTTATTTTCATGCCGAGGTTGATGAGAAGAAAAAGGCATTCTCAATTGTAATGCCGCCCCCCAATATCACGGGACAACTGCACATGGGCCACGCCCTTGACAACACCATGCAGGATATTCTGGCCCGCTACAAGCGGATGGAGGGCTACAATGTCCTCTGGCAGCCGGGTACCGATCACGCGTCTATTGCCACAGAGGTCAAGGTCACCAATACCTTGAAGGAGCAGGGCATCGACAAGCATGACCTGGGCCGGGAAGGCTTCCTCGAAAAGTGCTGGGATTGGCGGAAAGAATACGGCGGCCGCATCATCAAGCAGTTAAAAAAGATGGGATCTTCCGCTGACTGGCAGCGGGAGCGCTTTACCATGGACGAGGGCTGCTCTGACGCCGTCCTTACCACCTTCATCGGACTCTACGAGAAGGGATATATCTACAAGGGCAAGCGCATGGTCAACTGGTGCCCCCACTGCAAGACCTCCATTTCCGACGCCGAGGTAGAGTACCAGGAGCAGGCTTCCCATTTCTGGCATATCAAGTATCCTCTGATTGAGGACAACGGCAAGGTTTCAAAGACCCGCTTCCTCGAGTTTGCAACGACCCGGCCTGAGACAATGCTGGGCGATACGGCTGTGGCCGTGAATCCTGCGGATCCCCGCTACAAGGACCTGATCGGAAAAGAAGTCATGCTTCCGATCGTGAACCGCCCCATTCCCATCGTCGGTGATGAGCATGCGGACATGGAAGAGGGGACCGGTGTCGTAAAAATCACCCCTGCCCATGACCCCAATGACTTTGAGGTAGGCAAGCGCCATGACCTTCCTGTTATCAATATCTTAAACGACGACGCCACCATAAATGAAAACGGCGGGAAGTATGCAGGGATGGACCGCTACGAGGCACGGAAGGCCATTGTCAAGGAACTTGACGATATGGGGCTTCTCGTCTCCATTGAGGATCTGACTCACAACGTTGGTACCCATGACCGCTGCGGGACCACCATCGAGCCCATGGTCAAAGACCAGTGGTTCGTGAAGATGGACGAGCTTATAAAACCCGCTGTCAGGGCTGTAAAGACCGGCGATATCAAGCTCCTTCCCAAGCGGATGGAGAAGAATTACTTCAACTGGACGGACAATATCCGCGATTGGTGCATTTCCCGCCAGCTCTGGTGGGGCCACCGGATTCCCGCCTACTACTGCGACGACTGCGGAGAAATGGTCGTTGCCAGAGAAAAGCCGTCCGTCTGCCCGAAGTGCGGCGGAAAGCACTTCACTCAGGATCCGGATACGCTTGACACCTGGTTTTCATCCGCCCTCTGGCCCTTCTCTACCCTGGGCTGGCCCAAGCAGACGAAGGAGCTCAAGTATTTCTATCCCACGGACGTCCTCGTCACGGGATATGACATTATCTTCTTCTGGGTCATCCGGATGATCTTCTCTGGCTATGAGCAGATGGGAGAGGCTCCTTTCCATACGGTCCTTTTCCACGGCCTTGTCCGTGATGATCAGGGGCGGAAGATGTCTAAGTCTCTGGGCAACGGCATCGACCCTCTTGAAGTAATCGACAAGTATGGGGCAGATGCCTTAAGGCTTACCCTGATTACCGGAAACGCCCCGGGAAATGATATGCGCTTCTATTGGGAGCGGGTTGAGAATTCCCGGAACTTCGCAAACAAGGTCTGGAATGCTTCCCGATTCATTCTGATGAACCTTCCCGACGGGGAACTTCCTTATCCGGAAGACAAGGATTTCGGCGTTGAGGACAAATGGATTATCAGCCGGGTCAACACCCTGGCAAAAGAGGTCACGGAGAATCTCGACAAGTTCGAGCTGGGCATCGCGGTTCAGAAGGTCTACGACTTCCTCTGGGACGAGTTCTGTGACTGGTATATCGAGCTTGTAAAGCCCCGGATCTGGGGCCACATGGGCGAGACGTCTAAAAATGCCGCCCTCTTTACCCTGAAGTGCGTTCTGTCAAGGGCCTTGAAAATGCTCCACCCCTTCATGCCCTTCATCACGGAAGAAATCTACTGCACCCTGCATCCGGAGGAGGAGTCCATTATGATTTCCTCCTGGCCGGTATACAAGAAGTCCCTCTCCTTCCCCAAGGAAGAGAAGGCGGTCGAGCACATTATGGATCTGGTCCGGGGCGTGCGGAACCTGAAGACCGAGATGGATGTTCCGCCTGCAAAAAAAGCGAAGGTTTTCATCGTTTCGGCAAATGCTTCTCTGCGGAAGACCTTTGAGGACAATACCGCCGTTTACTCGACTCTGGCCGGCTTCACGGATGTAGAAGTCTTCTCCGATGAGAAGAAGGTACCCGGTGTAAAGGACTGTGTTTCAGCTGTCATTCCCGGCGCCACGGCCTATCTGCCCCTGTCGGAGCTTGTGGACATGGCAAAGGAGCGGGAGCGGCTCGAAAAGGAAAAGACCCGCCTCGAGGGTGAACTTGCACGTTCAAAAGGCATGCTTTCCAATGAGAAGTTTCTTTCAAAGGCTCCTGCTGACAAGGTCGCTGCCGAGAAGGAAAAGCAGAAGAAGTACGAAGACATGATGGCAGACGTCCTCGCCCGCCTGAAAAAGTTGGGCTGATATGTTCATCCGGCCTCTGACGGAATTATTTCATGACTAATGTAAATCCCCATAGTTCCCCCGGAATTTCACCGGAGGAACTCATGGAAAAAGCGAAGGAGGCCCGGAAGGCTTCCTACTCCCCTTATTCCGGCTTTGCGGTTGGTGCAGCCATACTCTGTGCGGATGGGAGCATCTATACGGGGACGAATATCGAAAATTCTTCCTACCCTGTCGGCTGCTGTGCCGAGCGGGTGGCCCTTTTCAAGGCGGTTTCAGAGGGGCACAGGGATGACTTTCAGGCTCTTGCCCTCTGCGGGGGAAAGAATGAAAGCTTCGTATTCTGCCCTCCCTGCGGCATGTGCCGGCAGGCCCTGTCCGAGTTCTGCCCGGAAGGGTTTACATTATTCATAATGAACGATGGGGGAGACGGGTACACAACGGCTACGCTCGGAGAGCTCCTGCCCGGAGCCTTTGGTAAAGAGGCGCTTACATGATAGATTTTGAAGAAGAACTGAAGAAATTCAAGCCCGCAATGGAAGTGGAGGACGCGGCAGATGTCATCCGCCGGTCCGACCTGACGGACATGATCGATATCATGAAGAAACTGACAGAAGAGAATAGCGAGCGCAAGGACAGACGGTAATATGAGGTGCTATTCCTGCGACTACGAATTTGAAAACGAAACGGGGATCTGTCCCAATTGCGGGACGGATAACCGCCTCTATCGAGGCATTCTGGCTTCTTCTGCGAGATGCTACAATGAAGGACTTGAGCTGGCGAAGGTACGGAACCTGACCGGGGCGGCGAATAAGCTCACGGCAGCTCTCCGCTTCGACAAGATGAATACCGACGCCCGCAACCTCCTGGGACTTGTCTATTTCGAGACCGGGGAGACGGTTCTGGCCATCCGGGAGTGGGTCATCAGCAAGAACCTGCAGCCTGACGGCAATGAGGTCGACCGCTATTTAAATGAGATTGAGTATGGGCCCGGCCTCCTGCAGCAGCTGGACGATACGAACCGGAAGTACAATCAGGCCCTTTCCTACTGTCAGGAGGGCAGCCGGGACCTGACCCGGATTCAGCTGAAGCGGGTCCTGAAAAATAATCCGAAGATGGTCAAGGCCCGGCAGCTTCTGGCCCTCATCTACATGCAGGATGACGAGTACGAAAATGCCCGGAAGGAACTCCGTATCGCCATGCGGATTGACGGGGGAAATCCCTTAACAGTTTCCTACTTGAACGAGGTCAATGACTATCTCCGGGAGAAGAACGAAAAGAAGAAGGGAAAGTCAGCAGCAAAGAAGGAAGCCGTGTCTTTCCAGGACGGAAACGACACGGTCGTCATGCCCAAGCAGACTTTCATCGAGGCTCTGGACTCCAGCAAGGGCGGTATCCTGAACATCCTGATTGGCATTGTCATCGGCCTTCTGGTCTGCATTTTCCTTGTAGTGCCGGAGGTGCGGCAGAGGGAAAATTCCTCAACGGCCAACGCCCTGGTAAGTGCCAATGAGAATGCGGCCAATTCCGCCACGGATGTCACGGCCCTGCAGGCCCAGGTCAGTGACCTTCAGACGAAACTGGATCAGTACGAGGGTCAGTCCGACGTGAAAACGTCCTATGAGAAGCTGATCGCTGCCATGAGCGCAGCAACAGCAGGGGATGTGGAGACCGCCAAGGCAGCCCTTTCCGCAGTAAACCGGGATGTTTTGGATACTTCCGGCCAGGCGGCCTATGACAATGTGTCCGGCACCATCAATGCGGCAGCCGCCAAGGCTGCTTATGATGCCGGTGAGACCGCCCGGAATTCCGGTGACTACGATACGGCAATTGCCCAGTACCTGGCCTGCCTGGCTATCGATGAACGCTATGCGGACGGAGATGCCCTTTACCGCATCGCCCAGAGTTACGAGAAGAAGAATGATACGGCAAACGCCGTTATCTATTACCAGAAGCTGGCTGAGTACTTCCCGGATACGAAGAACGGCCGGAGGGCTGCCCGGAAAGTGACAAGCCTTGGCAGTTCAACTACAGATAACAGTACCACGCCAACGGACAATACCGGCGCTGCTGATACTACAACGGATGCGGCGCAGCAAGGAGACACACAGCAATGAACAAGAAAGCCATGGACACACTGACATACGGTCTCTATGTCCTGACGGCAAGAGAGAACGAGCGGGACAACGGCTGCATCGTAAATACGGCCTTTCAGGTGACGAGCAAACCCAACCGCATTGCCTTCGCGGTAAACCAGTCGAATCTGACCCATGATATGCTGCTGCGGACCGGACGGTGCAATCTCTCGGTTCTTTCCACGGAAGCCCCTTTCACTCTTTTCGAGCGCTTCGGCTTCCAGACGGGAAAGGACTTTGACAAGTTTAAAGACTTTTCGGACTGCAAGCGGGCGGAGAACGGCATCTACTATATCACGAAAGGAACCAAGGCTTATCTCTCCTGCGAGGCCGAGTCCATGCTTTCGCTTGAGACCCATACCCTTTTTGTGGTCCGGGTGAAGGACATGGATGTCCTGTCTGACGCCGAGAGTCTGACCTACGACTATTATCATGCCCATATCAAGCCGGCGGACTATGGAAAAAATGTTTCCAGTGACAGCGAGAAGATTTTCCGCTGCAACACCTGCGGTTATGAATTCGTGGGTGACAGCCTTCCTGCCGACTTCGTCTGCCCTATCTGCGGGGCCAGAGCGGATAACTTCAAGAGCGTTGATTCCCTGATTTCGTAGCCATGCAGGAAAAATTATCCGTCAAAAAGTCCATCCTCTGGAACACGGCTGGCAGTATATTCTACTACTTCTGCCAGTGGCTCATGACGGCCTTTGTCGTCCGCATCTCCGGAGTTGAGGCGGCCGGAATTCTGGCCCTGTGCATTTCGTCCGGCAATATCTGGATTGCCATCGCCAATTTCGGCATGCACAATTACCAGGCCAGTGATACGAAGGATAAGTATTCCTTTGACACCTATCTTGCCAGCCGCTACATCTCCGGGGCCATCGCCCTTCTTTCCAGCGTCATCTACGTGCTGGCCCTTTCGTATTCGCTTGAAAAGGGGCTCTGCATTATTCTTTTCTTCCTCTACCGTTTTTCGGAATCCATAGAGGATATATACTACGCAGCTTTCCAGAAGGACTGGCGGGTCGACATCGCCGGAAAGTCCATGCTTCTCCGGGGTCTTCTTTCTATCGGCCTTTTCACGGCGGTTCTCATAGCTTCCGACAATCTTGCTCTGACGATTTTCTGCATCGGAATTGCCTGCATGGCGGCTGTGTTTTTTTACGATGGAAGGCTGGGGAAGAAGTACAGGAGCGGGAGAGCAGACAAGGAAGAAGTAAAGGCTCTTCTGCTTGAGTGTCTGCCATTGGCCATATATTACCTTCTGAATACCTTCGTCCCCATGGCTCCGCGCCTTTTCATGGATCCGATTCTGGGCTCCTATAAGCTGGGTGTCTACGGCTCCATCGCGACTCCGACTGCCATAATCCAGATGATTGCCATCTATGCCTTCAACCCCTTCATCACCCTTTTTGCGGAGGAGATGGACAGGGGAGATATAAAAGGATTCCGGAAATCACTGGGCAAGTGCCTGCTCTGGCTTTTCGGTATATCGGCAGTTTTCGTGGCCGCGGGCCTTGTTCTGGGTCACTGGGGCCTTGAGATTCTCTACGGAGAGGAAATTGCAGACTATGATTACCTGCTGACGCCCCTCATCATCGTGGCGGCTCTGATGGCCTTTGCCTGGCTTCTGGGCGGTGTTCTCATTGCCATCCGCTCTTTCCGCTGGCTCATCATCAGCAATGTGGTTTCGGCAGGCTGTATTATCCCTGCCACAATCCTTCTGGAGCAGAGATTCGACATGCAGGGAGGTTCCTATGCAACGATTCTCGCCATGGGGCTGGCCATTATTATTCTGCTGATTGCCCTGACTGAGGAATTGAAGAAAAGAGGAGAGGCTCTTCAGACTGCCGGAAGCGAGGAGAAAGACGTATGATGTATATTTCCTTGTGCCTTTATCCGGGTTCTGTCCGCCTTGCCAATTAAAAGGAAGTGGCATATTATTGCCTTTGTTTGTCGCAAAATCGATGAAAGAATAATCATGGACAAGATTGCTGTATTGATTCCCTGTTATAACGAAGCACTGACCATCAGGAAGGTGGTTGAAGACTTTCACCGGGTCCTGCCGGAGGCAGTCATATATGTGTATGACAATAATTCCACAGACGGAACCGGGGACATTGCCCGGAAGGCCGGGGCTGTAGTGCGGAATGAGTACCGGCAGGGGAAGGGGAATGTCATCCGGCGCATGTTCCGGGAAATAGACGCCGAGTGCTATATCATGACAGATGGTGATGATACCTATCCGGCTGAGTCCGCCAGAGAGATGACGGATTTGGTTCTCAAAAAACAGGTAGACATGGTAGTGGGAGACCGGCTTTCCAGTACTTATTTCGAAGAAAATAAACGCCCCTTCCACAATGCCGGAAATTTTCTTGTACGGTCCAGTATTAATTCTCTTTTTGAAGTACAGATCCGGGATATTATGACAGGATATCGGGCCATGTCCTATGAATTCGTGAAGACTTTTCCGGTACTCTCAAAAGGCTTTGAGATTGAAACGGAGATGTCCATTCATGCGGCTGACAAAAATATGTCGATTGAGAATGTCATAGTTCAGTATCGGGATCGGCCGGCCGGTTCTGTTTCCAAACTCAATACTTTTTCGGACGGATTCAAGGTGTTAAGGACCATTTCCCGGCTTTTCCGTACCTATCGGCCAATGCGTTATTTTGGAATCCTGGCAGCTGTTCTTTTTGCCCTAGGCATTTGTTTTTTTATTCCTGTTTTGGCGGCGTATTTTTCCACCGGTTATGTCGATCGCTTTCCGACTATGATTGTTTGCGGCTTTGCCATCATTGCCGGTATTCAGTCCCTGTTTACTGGCACTATGCTGAATACCATGACTTGGAAGAACAGACAGGACTTTGAGATGGAACTGAAGCGGTCCCATGAGAGAAAACTGGAACTGCTGGAAGAATCCGGCTTTTCTAAGGAGTAATTTCTTATGGCAAAAAGGCCTCGAATTTTCGCATTCGATTTCATACGTGCTGTCTGTGCAATTCTGATCATTATCTATCACTTTTCCTGTGACGCTACGGACGGCTATCTCTTCTTCAATATCGGAGCCGGAGACACCATCATGGGATCAGCTGCTGTGACAGCTTTTTTCATGCTGTCAGGGGCATCTCTCTATTACAATCATCCCGACGGAATGCCGCCGCTGACTTTCTACCGGACCAGGGCGAAAGCTATCTATCCGACTTTTTATATCACATGGCTTATATGGGCTCCGATTACGCTGTATCTTTCCGGCGGGCATGCTTTTGACGGCCGCAATCCCTGGACATTTCTTCTGACGATTGCAGGCGTAGACAATTACTTTTTTTATGTGGTAAAAAATTACGGCCTTTTTGAGTGGTTCATGGGAGCGCTGATTTTCGTTTATGCTCTCTATCCCCTCATTGACCTGGGCTTTCGTAAAGCGCGGATACCATTCCTGATTGGTTTGACGCTGGCATTCATACTGACATATCGGACATCCATCATCTACCCTTCCGGATTCTGCAATATTTTCGCCTGTGTCTTTTCCCTGGTGCTCGGGATGGCCCTTGTACATTACGGCCTGCTTGAAAAAAAGTGGTTCCTGATCAGCGGCTCCGCAGCTTTTCTGATTTTTGTGAACCTTCCCCTGTCCGGATTTATGGATCACAATATACAGCATCATCTTGTAGGCGGTCTGCTTTTCGTATTTCTGTATGCTGTCGGAACCCTGATTCATTCGGACCGGCTGCAAAAGCCGTTCAAATTCGCAGCGTCCGTCTCTTATGAATCATTTCTGGTTCAGCATCTGACGATTTCCGCCATTTTGTTTTATACGCAGCCTATATCCTTCCGGAAAAAGACGGCGGTGCTGCTTTTTACGATTGTTGCCGTTATACTTGAGTCTTATCTCATTCATCTGCTTGTGAAGCTTGTGGTAAGCATTCCGGGCCGGATTCGGGCACAGAAGGCAAAGGCCTGAATCTTTGGCGAATTTTTCTATTCTGTAAAACAAAAAATAATACAATTCTACAACAACTTCGTTGACATTGATAAGTTTTTTCAATACAGTATTAGCTGAAGCCATTCCGATCCTTTCTGTATCGTTGATGTTTGGTCGCTGATACTTTACAGAAGCCGGAATGGCTTTTCAATATTTACTTGTAGTTTGAGGCCTGGGTTTTACCCACAATCATGCCCGAAGCCTCGAAAACAAACGCCCCTTCCACAATGCGGGAAATTCCTTGGTCTGGTCCAGCATTAACTCGCTTTTCGGCATCCAGATCCGGGATATCATGACAGGCTACCGGGCCATGTCTTATGAATTTGTGAAGACGTTTTCGGTCCTGTCCAAGGGCTTTGAAATTGAGACAGAGATGTCTATACATGCGGCCGACAAGAATATGTCGATTGAGAATGTCGTCATTCAGTACCGCGATAGGCCTGCCGGTTCCGTATCAAAACTCAATACCTTTTCGGACGGCTTTAAGGTCATCGGGACGATTGGCAGGCTCTTTCGTACTTACCGGCCTATGAGATATTTCGGAATACTGTCCGCAGTTCTTTTCGCACTTGGTATCGGTTTCATGATTCCTGTGCTGGCGGAGTACTTTTTCACCGGCTTTGTCGATCGCTTCCCGACCCTGATTGTCTGCGGTTTCTCCATCATTACCGGCATACAGGCTCTCTTCACCGGTACAATGCTAAATACGATGACCTGGAAAAACAGACAGGACTTTGAAATGGAATTGCAGTGGGCGAGAGAGAGAAAGGAAGAACTGCTGAAGAAATCCGGCTGCCGCAGGCAGTGAGTTTTGTACTTTTGAAGAGAGAAGCTTGTCCTGATGAAAGTCATTGAAAAAATAGTCCGCTGTCGCCTGGTAATTGCCCTTGTCCTGATTATCCTGGGCGTAGCCTTCAATATCAATGGGTCCTCTTTTTCCCTGTGGAGTGTCTGTTCGCCTCCCTATGAGGATACGGGACTCATCGCCGGGGAAGCCCGGGATATCCGCATAGACGAGTGGGGCTGTCTCACACCCATGACCCTGTCCCAGGCCCGGGGAGAGCACCCCTTTTCCTGGTTTTCATATATCATCCGGGGCGGGAATACCGATGTCTTCATGGTCTACTCCCTGCCTGTCAGGACGCCGGCAATAATTTTTCATCCCTTTCTCATCGGCTATCTGATCTTCGGCATGGAGCGGGGCCTGTCCTTCTTCTGGTGTGCCAGGCTTGTTTTTCTCATTCTTGTATCTTTTGATTTCTTCCGCCTGCTGACGAAGAATGATTATTTTCTCTCCCTGGGCGGGGCTCTTCTTGTCGCCTTTTCCCCCGCGGTCCAGTGGTGGTTTGCCATCAATGCCTTCGTGGAAATGCTGATTTTCGGGGAAGTTATCATCCTATGCGCGGACAAGCTCATGCGGGAAGGCGCCTTTGCGAAGAGGGCGGGGTATGCGGCAGTCATTGCCTGGAGCGCCGGCTGTTATGCCCTGACCCTGTATCCGGCCTGGATGATCCCCCTCGCCTATGTCTTTCTTGCTGTCTTTATATGGGTCATTGCGGAGAATCGCCGGGATTTCTCACCGAAAGCCAGGGATATCGGCAGCTGGGTCATTGCCCTTGCAGGGCTTTTTGCCTGCATGGCGGCCATTGTCCGGAAGTCGGGGGAGTCCATCCGCCTGGTTATGAATACGGTCTATCCCGGAAAGCGCGTGGTTACCGGGGGCGGCTATGCGAAGATGTTTTTCTTCTATCCCGGCAATATATTCTTCCCCAGGAGCGACATTCATGCCGTTCCTGTCATGAATGTCAGCGATGATGCCCTCTTTTTCTCTTTTGCCCCGCTGGGCCTGATTCTGACGGTATATTTTCTGATCAGGAAGAAGGGAAAGGACCTTCCGGGTATTCTGCTGCTTGCTGTCTATGCCCTTCTTGCAGCTTATATTTCTATCGGCCTTCCTGCGCCGCTGGCCAGCGCCACATTGCTTTCGAAGTCGGGCGGAATCCGGGCTGCAGTCATACTTTCTTTTCTTGATATTATTCTTCTCCTGTATTCCGTTTCCGGAATCCGGCAGATGAGGAGGAATGAGAATAATATAAAGCCTCCGCTTTTTGTCGGGCCTCTTGCGGTCGGTCTTTCGGCGGCTCTTTCCGTAATTCTTGTCCAGGGGTCGGTGGCTGTTTACGGGACGGATTTTATTACTCCTTCAAGGGCGTGGCATCTGGCCCTGCTGCTTTTTGCGGCATTTCTGGCTTTCATTTTCTATGCTTTCATGACGAGTGCCAAAGCGACAGCCGTTTCCGGAAGCGCTGCCTGCGCCCTTGCCGTGGGTACGGCCTTGCTCTGCGGGACATTTGTCAACCCTCTGCAGCAGGGCATCGGCGGCATCTACGGAACGGATCTTGCCAAAGAAGTCACGTTTCTCGTTGAAGCTGAACCGGAGGCAAAGTGGATTTCCGGCAACGGCATCAACTATCCGACATTGAACTATCCCCTTATGATGGGGGCGCCGACTCTCAACGGAACAAACACCTATCCGAACATGGGACTGTGGCAGAAACTGGATCCGACCGGGCAGTACGAGCCCATCTACAATCGCTATGCCCATGTCTACATGGATATTGTCCCGGCAGATGAGATAGAAGACGGGAAGAAGTTCGCACTCGATAATTCCATTGACACTTTCCGGGTGAAACTGACAACGGAGGATATCCGTAAGCTTGGTATATCCTATGTTTTTACATCACAGGATATATCTTCATATTCTGACGATACCGTCACATTTGAAAAGGTGTTTTTTGACGGGCTCTTCTATATTTTTGCCGTGCGTTGAGCAGACAATAATCCGCCTTTGTTGAAAAAATACAGGAAACTTGGTACAATATATTTAGTTTCCTGCGTTTTTCTTTTTGCCGGCAGGGGCTATTTCCGATGAGGCATCCGGAGACGGCCGAATAAAACTTCCGACAGAGAAAGAGACGGGGTTTTACATTATTCATGAATCAAAAGGGGGAATAGGAAATGCCGCGTGAAGTAAATCCAAACATTCACGTAAACGAACGGGACTTCCCGCTTGAAGACTACCATTGTGATGATCCGGAGAAAAAAGAGATTGTCATGAAGCTTGCCCGCATGTGCACGGACAATATTCCGCGCAAGATGCCGGGCGGCATGCATGAAAACCACATGGACTTTTGGATCCTCGACCGGATGCTGACGAAGGAAGAGGCGAAGTTCATGCTTTCCTTCAAAAAGCTTCGGACCGGATATACAACGACCGAGCTCTCGAAGATGAACCACATGCCGATTGACAAGACCCAGGCTATGATTGACCACCTGCTTTGGATCGGCATCCTCGAGCAGAATCGGGACAATCCCGACCAGCACATCCAGTACTGGGTACCCAAGTGGGTCGTCGGCAACGGCGAGTACATGATGGAGCACCCGACGCTTGCCGATGATCATCCGGAAGTGGCGACCATGTTTAATTTCGCCCCCCAGGAACCGCTGGAGTGGGCAGCGAAGATGGTACCGCCCGGAGGAGCCGGCCTCGGCATGCACGTCATTCCTGTCGAGAAGGCCATTGATCCTTCCAGCCGGTCTGTAGACACGGAGCACCTTTCCCACTGGCTTGATAAATACGACAAGTTCTGCACCATGGTCTGCGCCTGCCGGAAGGCCCAGCGGATCCGCGGCGAGGGTGTCGGCGATATCGAAGGCTACATGTGCATCGGCGTCGGCGACATCGCTGAGTTCCTAGTGGAGTCAGGGAAAGACGCGCATTATATTACCCGTGAACAGGCCAAGGAGATCATAGAGCGGGCGGAGCGCAAGGGTTACGTCCATGAGATTACGAACGTCGACGGGCCGGACCGTATTGTAGGTATCTGCAACTGCAGCGCCGGCTCCTGCTACGCCCTCCGTACATCCCAGCTCTTCAATACGCCGAATATGTCCCGTTCCGCCTATCGCGCCCATGTCACGGCGGAGAAGTGCGTGGCCTGCGGCAAGTGCGTCGAGGTCTGCCCGGCCGGTGCGGCCAAGCTCGGCCGGAAACTCTGCAAGGCGGACGGCACGAAGCAGGTCTATGAGATGCATGAGCTTCCGGACGATATGCCCTGGGGCGAGGACAAGTGGGACAAGGATTACCGGGATCACAACAAGGAAAACTGCTACGAGACCGGTACCTCTCCCTGCAAGACGGCCTGCCCGGCCCATATTGCCGTTCAGGGCTATGTCAAGATGGCGGCTGACGGCCGCTACGAGGACGCCGTCGCCCTGATCCGGAAGGACAATCCCTTCCCGGCTGTCTGCGGCGACATCTGCAACCGCCGCTGCGAGGACCGGTGTACGAGAGGTCTCGTCGACGCACCTGTCGCGATCGATGACATCAAGAAGTTCCTTTCCCTCTATGAGACGAAGAATATAGACAAGTTCGTTCTGCCCTGTGAGAACATGGATGGAAATGAGTGGACGGAGTTTCCGATTGCCATCATCGGGGCGGGCCCTGCGGGACTTTCCGCAGCCTATTACTTGCGGCTCGAGGGCTATCCGGTCACTGTATTTGAGAAGCAGGACCGGCCGGGCGGCATGCTCTTAAACGGTATCCCTTCTTTCCGTCTCGATAAGACGGCTCTTGAGGCCGAAATCGAAGTCATTGAGAAGATGGGGGCCGAAATCCGCTGCGGGGTTGAGGTCGGCAAAGACGTTACGATTGAAGAACTCCGCAAGCAGGGCTACAAGGCCTTCTATGTAGCCATCGGTCTGCAGGGCGGTCGTCTGGCCGGCGTTCCCGGCGAGGATGCCAAGGGTGTCCTTTCCGGCGTCGAGTTCCTTTCCGACTTCGCCCATGACGAAAAGCACGAGCACCGTTTAAACGGGGACGTCGTCGTAGTCGGCGGCGGAAACGTAGCCTGCGACGTTGCCCGGGCTGCCCTTCGTTCCACGGACGGCAAAGTAACTATGCTCTGCCTGGAGCAGCGTAAAGAAATGCCTGCATCGGCAGCAGAAGTTGCAGAGGCGGAAGAAGAGGGCATTGAAGTGAAGAACGGCTGGGGCCCGATGGAGGTGAAGAAGGATGCCTCCGGGAATGTCACAACCATCGTCTTCAAGAAGTGTACCCAGGTCAAGGACGCGGACGGCCGTTTCAATCCTCAGTATGATGAGTCTGATACACTGGAGATCCCCTGCGGCAACGTCCTCATGGCCATCGGTCAGGCGGCTGTATGGGGAGACCTCCTCAAGAACACGAAGTGCGAGCTGCGCCGGGGCGGTACCATTGTGGCGGATCCTGTCACCCTGCAGACCGCTGAGCCGGATATCTTCGCTGGCGGCGACATAGAGCATGGAGCCCGCTTCGCCATTGACGCCATCGGAAACGCCCGCATCGTGACCCAATCCATCAACCGCTTCGTCCATCCGGGCCAGTCCATGACCATCGGCCGCGACCTTCGCGAGTTCATAGAGCTTGACCGGGATGATATCGATCCGAATGCGGAAGGCTACGACAACTGCCCGCGCCAGGCCATCGGCCACAGGGAAGGAGATCCGAGAAAGTCCTATGAGGACCTTCGCATTGCCCTCACGGAGGAGCAGGTTCACAAGGAAGCAAATCGCTGCCTCAAGTGCGGCGCTACGGTCGTTGACCTGAACCAGTGCATCGGCTGCGGTCTCTGCACGACCCGCTGCGAGTTCGACGCCATTCACCTGACCCGCGACCTGCCGCATTCCTCAGACCTCGTTGCTGCGGAAGGCATGATGAAGGCTATAGGAAAGTACATGCCCCAGAGGACCAAAGCCATCATCAAATATAAGACTACCGGCAAGCATGTCTACCCGACGAAGCAGACGGCGGATGGGGTGATTGAATAAGGCTTGAAGCCTTCGAATTATACAGATTTCGGAGATTCCGGGCGGATGACACGCAACGCGTGTCCTCCGCTCATTTCTTGTCTCAAGGGCAGGGGGAGGGGGCAAATACCGCCCATCAGTGTCGCTGCCGGGAGGTCATAAGAAGAATTCTTGTCTCTCAGGGGGGTATTCCGGGCAAATACCGCCCATCCTCAGCATTTTCAGACCGCCTGACATCTGAAAAATGGGCGGCATTTGTTTCAATTGTTAGTGTCTGCGACTTGTTTTCCAAGCCTGAACTTTTGCAGCAGCCGGCGATGGGCGGCATTTGCTATGGAAGAGGGTTCTCTGTGTTGCAGGGGCAATGGAAAAGTTTGCCTATGGGCGGCATATTGTTTAAAATATAGAAACTGAAACCCGCCTGAAGATGATTTTTAGATTTCTGTAGGAGGGGTGTTGTAGAAATCCTGGCTCAGATGGAGTGAATGTAATGAAAGATATTATGGCAGAAATCAGAAGCGACCGACCGACAATCTCCTTCGAGGTCTTCCCGCCCAAGAAAGAGGCGGTCTTTGAAAGCGTGCAGCAAAAGGCCGATCATATTGCCTCTCTGTGTCCCAGCTTTATGAGCGTGACTTACGGCGCAGGCGGCGGGACGTCGAAGTTTACGATCGACATTGCGGAAGGCATCCAGAAGAAGTACGACGTGCCGGCCATGGCGCATCTTACCTGCGTGTCAACACCCAGAGAAAAGATTGAAGGATATGTGGCTGAAATGCAGAATCGGGGCCTCACCCATATCATGGCCCTGCGGGGAGATATCCCTGCGGAGGCTCCGGACAAGAGCGAGTGGGGCTTTGCCCATGCGAGCGACCTCATCTCCTATGTGAAAGAAGCAGCTCCTGAGATGACAATCGGGGCAGCCTGCTATCCGGAGTGCCACCCGGAGTCTTCTCATGTGTCCGAGGACATTGCAAATCTGAAGAAGAAGTGCGACGCAGGCACCGACTTCCTGACGAGTCAGATGTTTTTCGATAATAATGTATTCTTTACCTTCCTCTTCAAGGCAAGGGAGGCCGGAATTTCTGTTCCTATCTTGCCCGGCATCATGCCGATTACGAACGCAAAGCAGGTCATCCGGGCCCGGGATCTTTCCCATGCTTTCATGCCCCGCCGTTTCACGGCCATTGTCGACCGCTTCGGGGATGACCCGGACGCCATGAGGAAGGCAGGCATTGCTTACGCGACGGACCAGATCATCGACCTCTACGCCAACGGAATCAATCACGTGCATGTCTATGCCATGAATGACTATGGCGTAGCGAGTGCAATCATGGAGAATCTGAAGGGCATCATTGTGTAGAATCTTTCTGCCGCCAGTACCGGAATTATGGAAGATAAAAAATCCGGCAGATGTGCAGATCCCGGAAAGAAGAATAGTCTGGTTTGATGGAAACTGTAGAAACACTGCTTCTCGACAAAAATGATATTGTGATTCCCGTGAAGGATGTCCTCCTCTTCGCCGGATACCGGGTTTCGTCTCCTCTGCCGGAATACGCAGCGCGTGCAAAAGATATTGCGGAACGCATGCATGAAGTCTTTACGCCCCGGGCCTGCTACCTTAGGACTGCAATTACGGGCAGGGGAGATGATTTCATTGATGTGCTCGGCATGCACCTCGTGAGCAGGCCTTTGGCGGAGCTCGAAGCCCCCTGTGACGAGGTCTTTCTCTTTGCGGCCACGACCGGCCCTTCCGTGGACCGGGAAATCCGGCGGGCGGCGGTTGCCTCCCCTGTGGACAACGTTCTGACGGATGCGGCCGGCGGAGCGGCGGCGGAAGCCGCTTGCGACGCCGTAGATGCCTGCCTGGCTGATCTGATCGGATACCCCCTCTGCCAGCGTTTTTCGCCCGGATACAGTGAACTTTCCATCTCCTGCCAGCCGGACTTTCTCCGTATTCTGGATACCCAGCGGAAAATCGGCCTCTCCATCACGGCCGGCGGCATGATGGCGCCGATGAAGTCCGTCACTGCTATTGTCGGAATTCCCCGGGAAGCGGGGGCAGCCCGGACGCTGTACTGATGGGGGATGCCGTTTGCGGCAGGCAGGGCGGGATTGCCCTCGGCCGTCTGCATAGGGGATGCCGTTTGCGGCAGGCAAGGCGGGATTGCCCTCGGCCGTCTGCATAGGGGATGCCGTTTGTGGCAGGCAGGGTGGGATTGCCCTCGGCCGTCTGCATAGGGGATGCCGTTTGTGGCAGGCAGGACGGGATTTCCCCCGGCCGTCTGCATAGGGGATGCCGTTTGCGGCAGGCAGGGCGGGATTGCTCCCGGCCGTCTGCATAGGGGATGCCGTTTGCGAGAAGACAGCTATTTTCTCCGTATTCCAAAGATGGAGGAGTCATGAAGAAAGATATATTAGCTTTACTGAAAGAAAAACGTCTCTACTTCGATGGCGGAACCGGGACCGTGCTGCAGGCCCAGGGGCTCGCACCGGGAGAGTCACCAGAGATCTGGAACCTGTCTCATCCGGAAAAGGTAGTCGCCCTGCATGCAGGCTATCTCGCAGCAGGGGCCAATATTATCGACACGAATACCTTCGGGGCCAACAGCCTGAAATTCCCGAATGTGCGTGAAATCATTCAGGCAGCGGTGAAGAATGCCTCGGACGCCCTGGAGGCCTGCGGCCGGGACGACGTCTATATGGCGCTTGATATCGGCCCCTCGGGCCGCATGATCGAGCCCCTCGGCGACTACCCTTACGAAGACGCCATTGCCCTGTTCAAGGAGGAGATTGAAGCGGGACTTTCAGCTGATACCAAATTTCGACCGGACATGATTCTCATTGAGACCATGAACGATTCACTGGAGACCAAAGCAGCTGTACTGGCAGCAAAGGAGTCCTGCGACCTGCCGGTCTTCGTGACGAATGTCTACGACGAAAACGGCAAGCTGATGACAGGAGCCTCGCCCGAAGCCATGGTGGCCATGTTGGAGGGCCTGGGGGTCGACGCCCTCGGCATGAACTGTTCCCTGGGGCCGGCTCAGATGCTGGATATCGTTCCCCGTTTCGCAAAGGTTTCTTCCACCCCCATCGTTGTAAATCCCAACGCCGGTCTGCCCAAGGTAGTTGACGGACGAACCATCTATGATGTAGGACCGGACGAGTTTGCTGATTATATGAGGCAGATTGCAGAAGCAGGTGCTACTGTGCTTGGCGGCTGCTGCGGGACGACGCCGGAGTATATCGAGAAGGAGATTGCTGCTACGAAGGGCCTGCCTTACGCTCTTCCCGGAGAGAAGAACCTCACCATGGTTTCATCCTTTACTCATGCGGTTACATTCAGGGACAAGACTGTTCTCATCGGGGAACGCATCAACCCGACAGGAAAGAAAAGGTTCAAGCAGGCTCTTGTTGAAAAAGATATCAACTATATATTGGAAGAAGGCCTGAGGCAGCAGAAGGCCGGGGCAGACGTCCTCGACGTCAATGTGGGTCTGCCGGAAATCGACGAGCCGGAAATGATGCAGACCGTGGTCTCGGAACTTCAGTCTCTCTGCGACCTTCCCCTGCAGATTGATACGGGGGATGCCAATGCCATGGAACGGGCCCTGCGGCTTTATAACGGCAAGCCCATGATCAACTCCGTGAACGGGAAGCGGGAAATTCAGGACAGGGTCTTTCCCCTGGCGAAAAAGTACGGCGGCCTTGTGGTCGGGCTTACCATAGATGAGGATGGCGTGCCTCAGACGGCGGAAAAGAGGGTGGCCATTGCCAAAAAAATAGTGGAAAGAGCGGCGGAGTTCGGAATCGAAAAGAAAAATATTATTATAGACCCGCTGGCCATGACGGTTTCCGCGGACGACCAGTCCGGGCGGGTGACCCTGGAGGCTGTTCGCCGCATTACAGACGAGCTTGGGGTGTTGACTTCCCTCGGGGTTTCGAATGTTTCTTTCGGGCTTCCCGGCCGGCCTGCCCTGAACGGAACCTTCTTCACCATGGCTATGGCAAACGGGCTTTCCGCGGCAATCATGAATCCCTTCTCCGAGGAGATGATGGGGGCCTACCACACCTACAATGCCCTGGCGGGACATGATTCCATGTGCATGGAATATATTTCCTATGCGGCAAAGGCGGAGGAGAAGCAGCAGCAGGCCGATATATCGGCTTTTGCGACACAGGCAGCCAATGCCGCAGCCAGCGCAGCCGCAAATGCGGTATTGGCGGTGGCCGGCGGTTCTGCAATTGCACCTTCGGTAGCCGGTGTTGTAGCCGGTGTGACCGGAACCGGGGCCTGGAACGCTGCAGCAGGTGGTCTGGTGACTTCCGCTGCAGGAAAAACAAATGCCGGAAAAGAGGCTGCGACGACTGGTTCTGCGCCCGGGAATGCCGGAACAGCGGGAACTTCCGGTGCACAATTTTCCGGCCTGCAGGACGCAATAGAAAAGGGCCTCAAGGACCGGGCCCGGACAGAGGCCCAGGCACTTATTACAAATGGAGCGGCTCCCCTCGACCTTGTGAATCAGGCGGTTATCCCGGCCCTGAATGTGGTAGGGGACGGATTCGAAAAGAAGACATTATTTTTGCCGAATCTTCTGATGGCGGCGGAGGCGGCCCAGGCGGCCTTCGGAGTCATAAAGGACGAGATGGCCAAATCTCCGGTCAAACCTGCTCCGGGTAAAAAAATCGTGATTGCCACTGTCAAAGGCGATGTACATGACATCGGGAAAAATATCGTAAAAGTAATTTTGGAAAACTATGGTTTTGCAGTGACGGACCTTGGTAAAGATGTGTCTCCGGAGACGGTGGTTAAGGCTGTGCAGGAAACCGGGGCAAAGCTGGTCGGACTTTCCGCCCTGATGACCACGACCGTACCGGCTATGGAAGAGACAATCAAGCAGCTCCACGCCGCGGCTCCTGATGTGAAGATCATGGTCGGCGGAGCCGTCATGAATGAGGAGTACGCAAAGATGATCCACGCGGACTTCTACGGCAAAGACGCAATGGCCTCAGTAAGGTATGCGCAGGAAGTGCTGAAATAAAAATCCCCAAATATATGAAACTTTCTTTGATTTTGGATATTGACGGTCAGTATGGTGAGATGGATGGCAGGGCAAACCGGGCAGCTCTCACCGGCCTTTCCGGAGTCAACGGCTATTGCAGTGCTGAGGCAGCGGAAGCTATTCGAAAGGAAATTACTTCCTGTGCAGTAAGAACCGGGAAGCCTCCTTTTTCCGGGGTTCATCTCTTCGGCAGCGGGAATTATCATTATATTTCGAAGTTCTTTCTCGAGACCATTGGCCGGCCTTTTTCCCTGCTGCTTTTTGACCGGCATCCGGACATGGAGGCGCCTGCTTTTCCCCTGCTTTCCTGCGGAAGCTGGGTGCTGGATTCTTTGCAGGAACTGCCTCTCCTGCAGCATGTGTATATGGTCGGTGTGAAAAGGGAACTGATGGAAGAATGTATCCGGGATCCGGCAGCAGAGGCTTTTTTTGGCAGGGTAAAGCTGCTGTCGGCGGGAGAGCAGGTTTCGAATGGGGAACCGCTTTATATTTCCATAGATAAAGATGTTCTGTCAACGGATTTTGCAGCAACGGATTGGGACCAGGGAAATCTCACTCTTGCGGAGCTCATAGGATACCTCGAAGGCATGAAAGATTATGATGTGCTAGGTGCGGATATCTGCGGGGATTCGAGAAGGGAAAGCGCAGAAGAAAGGGCCTTAAATAGGGAGACCACGGAGAAAATTCTTCAAACACTTTCGCGGAAGTGCTAGAATTAAAGAAAAGTAGAACCGGCCGGGAAAGGTGCAGTGAGCGGATCCGCCCAATTCCTGCAGGTGAGCCGACGGTTTACATTAGTCATGAAGGAGGCAAGTCAATGATACCTGTCATTTCGATATCGAGAGAGTTCGGGTCCGGCGGGCATTCCATTGCATCGAAGGTGGCTGAGGAATTGGGCATTCCCTTCTATGATTCGGAAATTGTGAACCGGGTGGCCAAGGAATCGGGCTATGCCAAGGAAATAGTGGAGCGGAAGAGCGAGGATTCGACCGGAGACCAGTGGTGGTTTGATATCTCATCTGCCAGCGCCCAGTACTTCCAGAGTCCCCAGGACGAAATATTTCTGATTCAGCAGAAGGTCATCATCGAGTGCGCCAGGAAGGGGCCCTGTGTCATTGTGGGACGCTGTTCCGACTTCATTTTGAAGGAGGCTGAACTGCGCCACCTCTCTGTCCTGATTCACGCGGACATGGAGCACCGGATTGCCCGTATTTTGAACCGCTACGGGGAAATCCAGAATGTGGACGTGAAGAAGCGGATCATCAAAAAGGACAAGCAGCGGCGGACCTACTACAAGTATTACACGGACCAGACCTGGGGCGACTATCCCAACTACGACCTTTCCCTGGATTCCGGGAAACTGGGCGAGGACCTCTGCGTGAAGACCATCGTCGAGACGGCGAAGTCCTTCCCCGAGTGAATTGTATGAGAATAATGAAATCCCCTGTGCCGGCCGGCACAGGGGATTTTTACAGTATAGATGAATCGGAAAGAAGGGCGTAATCCTTTTATTCGCTGTGGGGTTCAGACCCGGGCTTTGATCACATCCTGCATGTCGTACATGCCGGGAGCCTGGGACTTTAAAAACTTTGCGGCTTCGAGGGCGCCTTTGGCGAAGACGGTCTTTGACGTCGCCTCGTGGCGGAAGACAATCTGCTCGTCCTCACCCAAGAACATGACCTCGTGGGTGCCGGCCACGTTGCCGCCCCGGATGGAGGAGATGCCGAGCTCTTTTGCGTCCCGCTTCTGCCGCTTCGACTGGCGTTCATATACGTATTCATAGTCCTGCCCGGCGCCTTCTTTGACGGCATCCGCCAGAGCCAGTGCCGTGCCTGAGGGGGCGTCCACTTTCTGATTGTGGTGGGCTTCCACGATTTCGACGTCAAAGCCGGCATCAGTGAAGATGGAAGAGAAGCTCTTAAGGACATTGATCAGGGTATTGATGCCGAGCGACATATTCGCGGAGCGGAGGACAGCCACCTTGCGGGAGGCCTTCTTCACATGGGAAAGCTGCTCGTCGGAAAGACCCGTTGTGCAGAGGACGATGGGCAGGGACCGGTCTTCGCATTCCTGCAGGATGGAATCTACGGCTTTGGGGGAAGAAAAGTCCACTACAACGTCGCAGTCGACGTTGCATGCCCGGAGATTTTCAAAAACCGGAAAACTGTAGTCATTCGTCCCGTAGGGGTCGACGCCGGCGACGACTGTGAGCTCGGGGTCCTTGTCGGCAAGGCCCACGAGGACGTGCCCCATGTGGCCGTTGACGCCATTTATGATAATATTTGTCATACGGTAATCTCCTGTTCTGCGGAATTCCTTATTAAAAAAGCCCGTGCTGTGTCATGTTGATTGGAGAAGCAGGGGCTTTATTTATATTCAGATGAGGTGGTAATCGATGAGTGCCTGCCGGCAGCGCTTTTCGTCCTCGGGTGTGAGGTCAAAGAGGGGAGCGCGAAGGGGTCCGACCTTCTTTCCCATCATATTCATCATGCATTTGACGGGAACGGGGTTGACCTCACAGAAGAGGGCTTCCACCATTGGAATCAGGCGGCGCTGGATTTCGTTTGCCTCCTTGACCTTCCCTTCGAAGAAGAGAGCACACATGTCGTGCATTTCCTTCGGCATGATATTCGAAACGACGGAGATGACCCCGATGCCGCCGACCGACATAATCGGAACGACGAGACCGTCTTCACCGGAGTAGAGGTCGCACTTGCCGTCGGTCAGATACATGGTCTTCGAGGTCTGAGCCATATTTGCCGTGGCATCCTTGACGCCGACGATGTTCGCCTTCGTCTTCACGAGCTCGGCCACGGTTTCGGGGGCGATATTCGTGCCTGTCCGGCCGGGAACATTGTACATGATTATGGGGAGCTTCGTTGCATCGGCAATCATGCCGTAGTGGCGGATGAGGCCGGCCTGAGTGGCTTTGTTATAATAGGGTGTGACAATCAGTGCCGCATCGGCCCCGTCCTCCTCGGCCTCCTGGGTCAGCTGGATGGCGGTCTCCGTGCAGTTGCTGCCGGTTCCGGCTACGACCGGAATGCGGCCCTTCGTGAATTCCACGGCCATCTTGATCGTGTGCCGGTGCTCCTCCATGGAAAGTGTGGAGCCTTCTCCGGTGGTGCCGACGATGATAATGGCATCCGTGCCGCCTGCAATCTGCTCTTCAATCAGCTCTTCCAGTTTGTCGTAATTGACGGTTGCATCCTCTTTCATGGGGGTAATCAGCGCAACCCCGGCCCCTTTGAAAACTGCCATCAGTGGTCTCCCTTCTCTTCGGTAATACGGTATACGAAGTCCGCCTTTTTTTCGATGGCGGGCGTGATATTCGTTCCGGTCAGTATTATATCCGTGTGCAGGACGGTGGGGGAGAGAACCCCGGCAAGTTCTGCATCGGAGATGATATTTTCGTCTATGAGGCCCAAGACCTCGTCCAGGATCAGGAGGTCCGTTTCACCCGTTGAAATGACCTTTCTGGCGAAATTGAGGCCGTTCTTCATATTCTGGATTTCCTCGTCCCGCTTGTCCGCCGGCAGGTCCTCGAAAGAGTCCTTCGTCCGCTCGAAGCGGAAGACCTTGATTTCCGGCTCCAGTTTCCTCAGGTAGTCATCATTCATCTCTGCCTTCATGAACTGGATGATATATACGAGTCTGCCTTCACTGGCACCCCTGAGGGCATAGCCGAGGGCAGCCGAAGACTTGCCCGCGCCGGTACCGTAGTAGGCGCGGATCGTGGATTTTTCCATTTCAGACGTCTCCTTAAAAAGCGTAAAACCCGCCTAATCTTCGATATAGTAGCACAGGCAGTCCCATTTTACAATTATGCTGTAGACCTTCAAAATTGCACATTTATGGGCAACCGCTGCGGGGCCGGTTTTGTGATTTTTTCCATATAAATAATGTAAAAAATCGATATAATAAAAAGGCTGCGATTTTTGCAGTTCGAATTCATACATACCCGGCAATCCTGTGAAGACCTTTGTTTTACAGGGACGCTGGTGATTTACATTATTAACAAAAGGAAGGTAGAGAATTATGCAGACCAGAGAGGATATCCGGAACGTCGCGATTATAGCCCATGTCGACCACGGCAAGACGACGCTTGTGGACAACCTCCTGCGCCAGTCCGGTGTCTTTCGGGACAACCAGGCCGTTGCGGAGCGGGTCATGGACTCCGGGGCCATCGAACGGGAGCGCGGCATTACCATCCTTTCCAAAAATACGGCCGTGAATTATAACGGTATCAAGATCAATATCGTCGACACCCCCGGTCATGCGGACTTCGGCGGTGAGGTCGAGCGGGTTCTGAAGATGGTGGACGGCTGTGTCCTTGTGGTCGATGCATTTGAAGGCGTTATGCCCCAGACCAAGTTCGTTCTGATGAAGGCCCTGGCCCTGAACCTTCCTATTGTATGCTGCATTAATAAGATTGATCGGCCTGAGGCCCGGCCTACGGAGGTCATCGATGAGGTGCTGGAGCTATTTATGGACCTCGACGCCAGCGAAGATCAGCTCGACTCCCCCTTCATTTTTGCTTCGGCTAAGGAAGGCTATGCCGTCAAGGAACTTGATGATGAGAAGAAGGACATGACGCCTCTCTTCGACGCTATCGTCGACCACATCCCCGCCCCCACGGGAGACCCCGATGCACCTGCCCAGATGCTGATTTCCACTATCGATTACAATGAATATGTCGGCCGAATCGGTATCGGAAAGATTTCAAACGGAACCCTGAAGTTGAACCAGGACGCTGTCGTCGTCAATCACCACGACGAGTCCGTGAACGAAAAGGTGCGGGTTACGAAGCTGTACGAGTTCAACGGCCTTCAGAGAGTGGACGTTGAAGAGGCTTCCTTCGGCGATATTGTGGCCATTTCCGGTATTGCGGACCTCCACATAGGAGATACCCTTTGCGGTCCTGAGAAGGTCGAGGCCATTCCCTTCCAGAAGATTGAGGAGCCCACTATTGCCATGAACTTCATGGTCAATGACTCCCCCTTCGCCGGCCAGGAGGGAAAGTGGGTCACTTCCCGCCACATTCGTGACCGGCTTTATAAGGAACTCAATACCGACGTTTCTCTCCGGGTGGAGGAGACGGAATCCCCCGACTGCTTCAAGGTCTCCGGCCGCGGCGAGCTGCACCTGTCTGTTCTGATTGAGACCATGCGCCGTGAAGGCTATGAATTCGCGGTATCCAAGGCCGAGGTTCTCTACAAGTATGATGAGAACGGGAAAAAGCTCGAGCCCATCGAGCGGGCCTATATCGACGTTCCCGATGAGTTTACCGGAGTTGTTATACAAAAACTCGGCACCCGTAAGGGCGAGCTCCTGAACATGGGCTCCATCACCGGCGGCTACACGAGACTGGAGTTCCGTATCCCTTCCCGCGGCCTCATCGGTTACAGGGGCGACTTCATGACCGATACCAAGGGCAACGGCATCATCAATACGATTTTCGACGGCTATGAGCCCTACAAGGGCGACATCGCCTACCGCCGCCAGGGGTCCCTTATTGCCTTCGAGACAGGTGAGTCCGTAACCTACGGCCTTTTTGCTGCTCAGGACCGGGGTACTCTTTTCATCGGACCCGGCGAAAAGGTCTACAGCGGCATGGTGGTCGGCCAGTCCGGCAAGGCTGAGGACATTGAGATCAATGTCTGCAAGAAGAAGCACCTGACGAACACCCGTACATCGTCTTCGGATGAGGCCCTGATTCTGACCCCTCCCAAGAAGATGTCCCTGGAGCAGGCCCTTGACTTCATTGAAAACGACGAACTCCTTGAGGTCACGCCTGAGAACCTGCGGATCCGGAAGCGCCAGCTGGATCCCCGTCTCCGGAAGAGGGAGATGATCAATCTCCAGAGAGCCCGGGAAGCCCAGTGACTTATATTTAGTAATAATGTGCCTGCCCTCCGGGGCAGGCATTTTTCGTTGTGGCGTACTTTCTGTTGTGCTAGAATGAACTCTAATGTGAAAGGGTTCCCGTATGTGAAAGGGGTTTTATACTATGGGGCTTTTCGGAAAAGGTAAAGGGGAAGATTCTTCGGAACTTTTGCAGCGCATTCGTCAGATGAATTATCTTGAAGAGGTGCCGGACAGCGGGGCGATGGCAGAACTCTACCGCCAGTACCGGGATTTTTTCGGACAGTTGAAGGAAGACAATGCCGACGCGGTTTCCGCCGCAGGAAAACTGTCCGGCATGGTGGAAGAAATCACGGAGAGTACAGCGGGTCTTAAGAAAATTGCCGGCGTTATCAATTCCGGAGTTGAGAAGCAGACGGCCGATGTCAATGCCTCGATCGAAGTCACGGACCACTTCTCGAATCTGATTACGTCCATGCAGCAGGAGTCCGATTCCCTCATCGATATGGCTGTCACCATGGACGGGCAGAACAATGACGGCCTTGCCGCGGTTACGGACCTCAGGGAGAATACGAAGAAGAATTCCGAGGCCCTCGGCCACATCACAAGCGAGCTTTCGAAGCTGGTTGAAAAAATCCAGTCCATCAGTGATGTGACTCAGGTTCTCTTCAACCTCGCCTCCCAAACGAACCTCCTGGCCCTGAACGCTTCCATAGAGGCAGCCCGGGCGGGAGAGGCAGGCAAAGGCTTCGCTGTTGTTGCGGAAGAAGTCCGCAAGCTTTCCGAGGAAAGCCGGGAGGCTTCCGAGAATATCAATACTTCTATAGAAGACATCACCGGAGAGCTTGACAATCTGAAGAAGGTCATGGACGAGTCCCAGGAGACCTTTACCCAGCAGGATACAGTCGTTTCGAAGGTGGCCGATGCCATGGGGACCATCCACGATACGACGGATGAGTTTATTGAAAGCCAGAAGAAATTCGGGGAGGAGTTCTCTTCCCTCGGGGATGAGAAGCAGCACCTCGTTGATTCTGTGTCGAATATTCAGACCGTTGTCGAAGAGTTTTCCGCGACGGTGCAGCAGATCATCTCCCTTGCCGGAAAACAGGATCAGACGACGGGCTTCCTTACGAAGCAGACACAGAGCCTGCAGGAGAAGCTGGATGCCGTTTCCTCCCTGACGAATCGGGTGAAGACGGTGGACAATCGTCCTCCGAAGACGAAGGTCGAGTTTATCTGGGATATTGACGACCCCTTCTGGGATCCAACGAACCGGGAGGCTGAGAAGGCGGCGAAGATTCTTGACTACGACATCCGGATTGATGCTCCTGCGGTCCGTGGGGAAGAGGGCGCTCAGCTCATGGCCGGCTACGTGGACAAGGCCGTGGCGGATGGCTTCAATGCCATCGTGATTTCCCCTTTCAATCATCCGGCGGTTCACAAGGCAGTGAAAGCAGCATCCGATGCGGGGGTGAAGATTATTTTCCTTCAGTCTGTATTTGACGATGTTCCCTATATTTCCGAGGTCGGGACGGATTCCATCGCCTGCGGAGCAAGCGGTGCGGATGCCATGGTGCGGGAAATCGGCACTTCCGGCAAGGTGGCTATCGGTATGTGGTCCGATACCCATCTCGATATGGTGGAGGCCCGGGCCAAGGGATTTATCGACCGGGCGAAAGCGGCCGGTCTCGATGTGGTTGAGTACGATATTCCCGGCGAACCCACGGAAGAAGAAGCTCAGCGCTATATTGAAGGCCTTCTGGAGAATCATCCCGATATCGAGGGTGTCTTTGCCACGAATGTGGCCTGGGGCCTGCACTACGGTGAGTATCTGAAACAGCATCCGGACAAGGACTTTGCTGTGGTTACTGTCGATTTCACGAAGGGTATGGAGCCTTACATCCGGGACGGTTACATCTCCGACGGCATTGCCCAGCACAACGAGCTCTGGGGCGTTGTGACGCTCGAAATGCTGGCGGATTCCCTGGCCGGAAAACCCGTGGACAGGTACCGCGATACGGGTACTTATGCGGTCAACCGGGCAAACCTCGATATTTATTCCGGTTGAATATTTATATGACGAGTGTAGGGCGCGGGGTCTCTTCGCGCCCTTTTCTTTTCGGCGGATTGTCTTTGCTTTGCCGGACAGCTTTGGCTCTATGTCTGTCCGGTCCAAAGACAGTTGACAATTCAAACATATGTTTGATATGATTCGAATATGGTGAAGGGTATGAACGATATCTGGAAGGCGGAAGGCTTTTTTCTGGGGGACGATGATTACAAGGAACGCATGGAGGGTGAAGTGGCGGACTTCATCCGGGATCATGTGGTCCATGAATATATGAAGGCAGCTGACGGTCTTTCTCTGTCCTACTACTACGCGATTCCGGAGGGGCCGAAAGGGACCGTCGTCATGGAGCATGGCTTCTGCGAGTTCTTCGACAAGCTCTCGGAGATGTTCTACTACTACTACCGGGCCGGGTTTGCTGTATTTCTTTTGGAAGCGAGGGGCCACGGGGCTTCCGAGCGGGTATATAAGGATATGGATCCGGATATGGTCTATGTAGCTTCTTTTGACGACTATGTACGGGACTTTCATGATTTCACGGAGAATGTCGTGAAAGAAAAGTCGAAGATCCGCCCCCTGATGGCCTTCGGCCACTCCATGGGCGGCTGTATTGTGGCCCGGACCCTTGAAGACTATCCGGACCTCTTTGACCGGGCCCTTCTTTCCTCTCCCATGATGTCCCTGGACTGGGGAGGCCTGCCCATGGTTGCAGTTTATGCGGCCATCCTGAGGGCGGACATTTTGAAAAAAGACAAGACCTACCTGCCTGGTCAGCACGGCTTCGACGATGTCGTGACCTGGCCGAAGTCCAGCATGAAGTCCAAGGTCCGCTATGACCACATGTTTGAAAGCCGGGAAAAGGTCCCGGGCAACCGCTGCTACGGAGGCTGTTATGCCTGGGGCAAGGCTTCCCTGCACGGGATGAAGACCTGTGTGAAGAGGGCAGACCGGGTCCGGACGCCGGTTCTCATGTTGACAGCCGGGCAGGACCATATGGTGACAGCACAGGGCCAGGAGAAATTTCTGAAGAGGTGCCGGACAGCTGAGCACAGGGTATTCCCGGAATCAGGGCATGAGATATATAATGCTACACCCCCGGAGCGGGCAGAATACTATGATACAATCCTTACCTTTTTCTCCAAGCCCCTTTCTGATTGAAAGAAGGGCCCTCTTGTGTTATCCTTCATTAATGGTTTTTCATGGGAGCAGTGAAGTATATGAGCAGCGCAGCAGGACGAATCCTTTCGGCAGTAGCTCTTGTCTTGGCCATTGCCGCCTGGCCCCTGACCATATATAAGTGGCCGGGGCTTCTTGCTGCAATCGGTGTTCTGGTCCTTGCTGTCATTCACGGGCTGCATTTCAGGAGCAGCCGTGTTATGAAAACGGCCCTGATCATTGCGGCCATTTACCTTCTCATCTGGCTCCTCTATTTCATCGGAATGGCAGTATACCGGTCGATCCTTTCACTGGGCGGTGATGACCTGAAAGCCCATTGACCGGAAGGAAATATTTTCATGGACGATCAGAATTACAATCCCTATGGGCCGAACGGTTACAGACCTCAGGGCCCGGGAAATGGACCTCAGGGCCCGGAATATGGTCCGCAGGGCCAGAATCCGAGCGGCTACGGACCTCAGGGCCCGAACGGTTATGGTCCTCAGGGACCGAATCCCTACAATCCCTACGGAGCAGTTCCGAGAGGCCCCCATGGGAAACGGGTCGGTACAGGCATGGCTGTGGCTTCCATGGCCCTCGGTATCTGTGCCGTAGCTCTCTTCTGCAGCTTCATCAATATCCCTCTGGCGATCGCTGCTATAGTTCTGGGCATCGTATATCTTGTGAGTTACGAGCCGGTGGACCGCGGATTTGCCGTTACCGGGATCGTGACCGGAATTGTCTCTATAGTTCTTCTGATAGCCAGCATAGCCGTCATCATGGCAAGTCCCCTGGTACAGAGTTTTCAGGCCCATCCACCCACCCAGGAGGAAATCATAGAAGAGTACAATGACGCCATAGAGGACTTTTACGGAGATATACTTGACGACTACGACTGAGAATTTTCGGATTTTGCAGACGGTGTGATTTTCGTGTACCGCTGCAGACTGCACTTTGGTTCTGCTGTTATCGCTTCCGGAATTTTTCCGGTGTGCGGTAGCATGAAAATACAGGAAAGGATTACTGAAAAGACGATGTACAGAAAAGTAGACACGGACCTGAACTTTGTGGACCGGGAGAAGGAGATTGAAGAGTACTGGGACACCCACGACATCTTCGAGAAGAGCATGGACAGCCGGAAGAAGGGGGAGACCTATACCTTCTATGACGGCCCGCCTACTGCCAATGGCAAACCCCATATCGGCCATGTCCTGACTCGTGTCATTAAGGACATGATTCCCCGCTATCAGACCATGAAGGGGAAGTACGTTCCCCGGAAGGCCGGCTGGGATACCCACGGCCTGCCCGTCGAGATTGCAGTCGAGAAGGAACTCGGCCTGAACGGGAAGGAACAGATTGAAGCCTACGGAATGGAGCCCTTCATCCAGAAGTGCAAGGAGTCCGTCTGGAAGTACAAGGGCATGTGGGAGAAATTCTCCGGTCAGGTCGGATTCTGGGCCGACATGAAGAATCCCTACATTACATATGATGACAATTTCATTGAGTCCGAGTGGTGGGCCCTTGAGGAGATCTGGAACAAAGGACTTCTCTACAAGGGATTCAAAGTTGTTCCCTACTGCCCCCGCTGCGGGACTCCTCTTTCCGCACAGGAAGTGGCCCAGGGCTATAAGACTCTGAAGGAGCGCTCGGCCATCGTCCGTTTCAAGGCCAAGGATGAGGACCTCTACTATCTGGCATGGACCACGACCCCATGGACCCTGCCTTCGAATATTGCCCTCTGCGTGAACCCGGATGAGACCTATGTAAAGGTCAAGGCAGCTGACGGCTATACTTATATCCTGGCCCAGGCTCTGGCCGATACGGTTCTGGCCCCCCTCGCAGAAGACGGCAAGCCTGCTTACGAGACACTTGAGACATACAAGGGTTCCGACCTTGAGCACCGTGAATATGAGCCTCTTTATCAGTGCGCAGCTGATGCGGTCGAGAAGGCTCATGGCAAGGCTTTCTTCATCACCTGCGACACTTACGTCACCATGACCGACGGTACCGGAATTGTCCATATCGCACCGGCTTTCGGTGAAGACGATGCCCGGATTGGAAGAAACTACAATCTCCCTCTGGTACAGATGGTTGACGATCAGGGCCGCATGAAGCCCGAGACCCCTTTTGCCGGAATGCGCTGCAAGCCGACGGAAGAGGAAATGAAGAAGGGCGCTGTCAGTGCGGATCCCGAAGTCCTGAAGGACCTCTCCGCAAAGAAGCTCCTCTTTGCCGCCCCTAAGTTCGAGCACGAATATCCCCATTGCTGGCGCTGTGATACACCCCTTATCTACTATGCGCGTTCCTCCTGGTTCATCAAGATGACGGCTGTGAAGGATGAACTTGTCGCGAACAACAATACCGTGAACTGGATTCCCAAGGGCATCGGTGAAGGCCGCTTCGGCAAGTGGCTGGAGAATGTTCAGGACTGGGGAATTTCCAGAAACCGCTATTGGGGTACTCCTCTGAATATCTGGGAGTGTGATGATTGCGGTTATCAGGAACCCATCGGTTCCCGGGCTGAGCTCCGTGAGAAGACCGGTAGGGAAGATGCCCTGACAGTGGAGCTTCACCGCCCTTATATCGACGACTTTACCTATAAGTGCCCCAAGTGCGGCAAGACCATGAGAAGGGTACCAGAGGTCATTGACTGCTGGTTCGATTCCGGTGCCATGCCTTTCGCCCAGCACCATTATCCTTTTGAAAACAAGGACCTTTTCGAGCAGCAGTTTCCGGCAGAATTTATCTCCGAAGCTGTGGATCAGACCAGAGGCTGGTTCTACTCTCTGATGGCTGAGTCCACCCTGCTCTTCCACAAGGCTCCGTACAAGAATGTCATCGTTCTCGGTCATGTCCTTGATGAAAACGGCATCAAGATGAGCAAGAGCAAGGGCAATGCCGTTGATCCCTTTGATGCCCTGGACAAGTACGGGGCGGATGCCATCCGTTGGTACTTCTATGAGAACTCCGCTCCCTGGCTCCCGAACAAGTTCTATGACAAGGCTGTTGAAGAGGGTCAGAGGAAGTTCCTCGGTACCCTGTGGAACACTTACGCCTTTTTCGTTCTCTATGCGGATATTGACGGCTTTGATGCGACGAAGTACGACCTTTCCTATGACAAGCTTTCCGTCATGGACAAGTGGATCATTTCCCGTCTGAATTCCACGGTGAAGGAGGCGGATGAGAATCTTGCAAATTACCGGATTCCCGAGACGGCAAGAGCCCTGCAGGCCTTCGTCGAGGACCTCTCGAACTGGTATGTCCGCCGCAGCCGGGCCCGCTTCTGGGCCAAGGGCATGGAGCAGGACAAGGTCAATGCCTATATGACGCTCTATACCTGCCTTGTGACGATTGCCAAGGCAGCTGCCCCCATGATTCCTTTCATGACAGAGGAAATTTACCTGAACCTGGTCTGCTCGACGGATCCTTCCGCACCGGAATCCATCCACCTCTGCGATTATCCGACGGTGAATGAAGCCCATATCGACAAGGACCTGGAAGCGAAGATGGCTGAGGTATCGAAGATTGTAACCACCGGCCGGGCTGCCAGGAATGCGGCGAATATCAAGAACCGCCAGCCTCTTGCCATGATGTATGTGAAGGCTCCGAATGTCCTGGATACCTTCTATACCGACATCATTACAGACGAGCTGAACGTCCGGGCCATGGAGTTTACGGACGATATCTCTGCTTTCACTCACTATACCTTCAAGCCCCAGCTCAAGACCGTGGGTCCCAAGTACGGAAAATTCCTCGGAAAGATTCAGGGGGCCCTCAAGGAACTGAACGGCAATGAGGCTTATGCGAAACTGAAAGCGGACGGGGAGTTGGCTTTCCCGGAGATCGATCCTTCCATTGTGCTGACGGAGGAGGACCTTCTGATCGATATGGCGTCTTCCGAGGGCTTTGCGGCAGCAGGAGACAATGATGTCACCGTGGCCCTCGATATCCGGCTGACTCCGGAGCTCATCGACGAGGGCTTCGAGCGCGAAATTGTATCGAAGGTTCAGACCATGCGCAAGGAAGCCGGTTTTGAAGTCATGGACCGGATTGCCCTCGGCTATGAAGGAAATGACAGAATTGCCGAAGTCATGGTAAAATACAAAGAACAGATTGGAAGAGATGTACTGGCAACAGATATTCATGAAGGTGCGGACGGTTCCTACAGGAAGGACTGGAATCTGAACGGCGAGAAGTGCACGCTTTCCGTTTCGAAGAATTCCTGAGAACCGGGCACTTCGGAAATGGCAGGCGGATTTTTTCAGAACCTTTTGATGAATGCAAAAGAAGGACCGGCGAAGTTCGGGGCCCTGTTCAAGGGGGAGGTCAAGATGACTCAGTCAGGTGTGATTGACAAGGAAAAATTCAAAGAGGACGTCCAGGAGAATGTCATGCGTCTTTACCGGAAGTCCTTTAAGGAAGCGACCGGTGAGGAGGTTTTTCAGGCAGTGTCCCTGGCAGTGAAGGACTATGTCATTGATGACTGGTTTGCCACCCAGAACGAAATTGAGAAGAGTGATCCGAAAATCGTCTACTATATGTCGATGGAGTTTCTGATCGGCCGTCTTCTCGGGAACAATCTCATCAATCTCTGCTCCTATGAAACGGTGAAGGAAGCCCTCGAGGAGATGGGTGTAGATATCAATTACATCGAAGATCAGGAACCGGACCCGGCCCTCGGAAACGGTGGTCTTGGGCGTCTGGCGGCCTGCTTCCTCGACTCTCTTTCCACCCTGGGCTATGCGGCCTACGGCTGCGGCATCCGCTACCGTTACGGCATGTTCAAGCAGAAGATTACTGATGGTTACCAGAAGGAAATTCCGGATGACTGGCTGAAGAACGGCTATCCCTTCGAACTCAAGAGATCCGAATATTCCTATGAAGTCAAGTTCGGCGGCTATGTGCGGGCGGTGCCCAAGGAAGACGGTTCCACGACCTTCGTTCAGGAAGGGTACAATTCCGTCATTGCTGTTCCCTATGATATGCCCATCACCGGCTATGGGAACCACATCGTCAATTCCCTGATGATCTGGGACGCCGAGCCCAAACAGGTCTTCTCCCTCGAGTCTTTTGATCGTGGCGACTATGTCAAGGCTGTGGAGGATGAGAATCTGGCCCGGTCTCTGTGCGAGGTCCTGTATCCGAATGACTCCCACGAGTCCGGTAAGGAACTCCGTCTGAAGCAGCAGTACTTCTTTGTATCTGCCTCTCTGCAGAGGGCTCTTGAGCGCTTCAAGAAGCACCACGACAATATCATGGACCTTCCCAAGAAGGTCGTTTTCCAGATGAACGACACCCATCCGACTCTGGCGGTACCGGAGCTGATGCGGCTCCTCATGGATGAGGAAGGTCTCGGCTGGGACGATGCCTGGGAGATTACGACCCACTGTGTGGCCTACACGAATCACACCATTATGAGTGAGGCCCTTGAGAAGTGGCCTGTAGACCTCTTTGCAAGGCTTCTGCCCCGTATATACAATATCGTCGAAGAAATCAACCGCCGCTTCTGCCTGGATATCCTGCGGGTATTCAATGACCAGGCTAAGGTCGACCGCATGTCCATCGTACATGACGGACAGGTGAAGATGGCGAATATGGCCATCTGTGCCGGCTTTTCTGTCAACGGTGTTGCCCGCCTGCATACGGAAATTCTGAAGAAACAGTCTCTGAAGGACTTCTACGACATGTATCCGAAGAAGTTCAACAACAAGACGAACGGCATCACCCAGAGACGGTTCCTCCTGCACGCAAATCCCCTGCTTAGCAAGTGGGTGACAAGTGAGATCGGGGACGGATGGATTACAGACCTCAGCCAAATGCAGAAGCTGAAGCCTCTGGCAGATGACCCCAAGGCTCAGAAGGAGTTTATGGAGATCAAGTACCAGAACAAGGTCCGTCTGGCCAAGTATATTCAGGAGCACAACGGCATTGCCGTGAATCCCAACTCCCTCTTTGACGTCCAGGTCAAGCGCCTGCATGAGTACAAGCGGCAGCTTTTGAACATTCTGCACGTCATGTACCTCTACAACAAGGTCAAGGAAAATCCGGACATGCCCTTCGTTCCCCGGACCTTCATTTTCGGAGCCAAGGCTGCTGCCGGCTACCGGATTGCCAAGCTGACCATCAAACTTATCAACAATGTCGCCCGGGTCATCAACAACGACAAGAGCATTGACAACAAGATAAAAGTCGTCTTCATTGAGGACTACCGCGTCTCGAACGCCGAGATCATCTTTGCCGCATCGGATGTTTCCGAGCAGATTTCTACGGCTTCGAAGGAGGCCTCCGGCACCGGAAATATGAAGTTCATGCTGAACGGGGCTGTCACCATCGGCACCATGGACGGGGCAAATGTCGAGATGGTCGAGGAGATGGGAGCAGAGAACGCCTTTATCTTCGGAATGAGCGCTGATGAGGTCATCGAGCACGAACACAAGCGGGACTACAATCCCATGGATATCTACAACAGTGAGCCGGATATCCGCAAGGTTTTAAACCAGCTCATCAACGGCTTCTACAGTGGCGAGGACACGGAGCTTTTCCGGGATATCTACAATTCCCTGCTGAACACCCAGTGTACCCAGTATGCGGACACCTATTTCAACCTGGCTGACTTCAAGTCCTATGCCGTCGCCCAGAAGAAGGTGGAGGATGCCTATAGAGACAAGGAGCGCTGGGCTCATATGGCCATTATGAACGTGGCCTCTGTCGGCAAGTTCTCGTCCGACCGGACGATTCAGGAGTATGTGGACGACATCTGGCACCTGGACCGCATAGCAATCACACCGGAAGACTACAAGTAATTCATCGGGAAGAATCAGTTTTGAATGGGTCTGCGAACAGCGGACCCATTCGGACTCTTATGGGAAAATATAAACATTCTGTAAAGTAAGCCGCTGTAATGGCGTAAGAGGAAACATACATGGCAGAAAACGACAATGATTTCAGAGAAGTAATCGACGGAGAGCCGGTTGACGACAAGCCGGACAACAAACCGTCGGACGAAAAGGACAGCGGGACGAATGAGAAGAAGGACGGTTATGAGGATGTCTGCTACATCTGCCGGCGGCCCGAGAGCGTAGCTGGGAAGATGATTCATATTCCCGGGGACCTTTCTATCTGCAGTGACTGCATGCAGAAGACTTTTGACTCCATGAAGAATTTCCCTTTCGGCGGGGACAATTCCGGTTCGAATCTCGACCTTTCTTCCCTGCAGCCTCTGAACTTCTTCAATATCAAGGACCTGATGGGAGGCCTTGGCGGTGTCCCTGAAAGCCAGAAAGTGAAGAAAAAGGGAGAAAAAGAAGGGGAAGACGATACGGCTCCGGCCGAAATCGACATCCGCAATATGCTGCCTCCCCACGAAATTAAGGCCAAGCTCGACGAATACGTCGTCGGTCAGGAGCATGCAAAGAAAGTTATGTCCGTGGCCGTATACAACCACTACAAGAGGGTCTTTGCTGACGAACACAGGAGTCAGCAGGACGACGGGGTCACGATTGAAAAGTCGAATATGCTGATGATCGGCCCCACCGGTTCTGGAAAGACCTATCTGGTGAAGACTTTGGCGAAACTTCTCGATGTGCCTCTTGCCATTACGGATGCCACGAGCCTGACAGAAGCCGGTTATATCGGCGACGATATCGAATCCGTTGTATCGAAACTGCTGGCGGCTGCCGGAAATGATGTAGAGAAGGCCGAGTATGGCATTATCTTCATCGATGAGATAGACAAGCTGGCAAAGAAGAGGAATGCCAATCAGCGGGATGTCAGCGGGGAAGCTGTCCAGCAGGGCATGCTGAAACTCCTGGAGGGGTCCCGGATTGAAGTTCCGGTAGGCGCCTCCTCAAAGAATGCTATGGTCCCCATGACAATGGTCGATACGTCGAATATTCTCTTCATCTGCGGCGGGGCTTTCCCGGACCTTTCGGACATTATCAAGGAGCGCCTGAACAAGTCTTCTGCGATGGGCTTTGTCAGCGACCTCAAGGACAAGTATGACGGAGATGAGAATATTCTTGAAAAGGTTACGGTGGAGGACCTGAGAAAGTTCGGTATGATTCCGGAGTTCATAGGCCGTCTGCCTATCATCTTCTCTCTGGAATCTCTGACGACGGATATGCTGGTCCGCATTCTGAAAGAGCCGAAAAACGCCATCATCAAACAGTATCAGAAGCTTCTTTCCTATGATGAAGTGGATCTGCAATTTGAGGACGATGCTCTTCGTGCCATTGCGGAAGAGGCAAAGAGCCGGGAACTTGGGGCCCGTGCCCTCCGCTCCATTCTTGAGGATCTCATGCTCGATATCATGTACGAAATTCCCAAGGACGACAATATCGGTACTGTAGTGATTACCAAGGACTATGTCGAGAAGAAGGGCGGACCGAAGATTATCATGAGAACTGTCGAGAAGCCCAAGCGTATTGCTGCGGAGGGAGCCTGATTTGGTCGCCTTTACACTGGAAAATGTTTCGGCCTTCATGGGGAGTCTTCTGTCGTCTGAGGCCTTCGATTCCTTCGGCGTTCATGAGATTACCATTATGAAGGGGTTCAATCTCATCATAGAAGGAAACCAGGCAGCCGGAGCCGGAAGCGAACCCCCGGCTTCTACTGCCGCGGTGGAAGAACCTGCGGCAGGAGGGGCGGCTCCTGCTGCCGGTCCCGTTCTCTACGGTACGGTCCGCGCTCTTTGCTTTGATGCCGTGAAGGGAAAAGTTCTGCCGGAATTCATGCGCTTCATTCTGACTGCTCCATCCGGTACCGTGAAGCAGCTGGCTGCTGAAAGCGGGGAGGCTGTTGATGAGGCGAATATACTCTCCATGGCCCTGAATATCACCTATCGGAACGGGACGATTACCGTCACCTCCGGAACATCCGCAAAGGATATCTTTGCGGGAAAGGCAGTGGACATGGCCTGGGGAAATGCCGTCAGGAAGCTCTTATCCGGATATGGAATCAATGATTGATGGAGTCTTTTTTCTGTGTGGATGCCCCTTGAAAAGGAATAATAATTCTGCTTGCAAGTACTCCTGCATTGTGATAATTTATCTATGTTGGGCCCACGAAACAAGAGCAATACGGGCCCTGTAGTTTGGAGGAAATATAAAAATGAAGACAGGAACAGTTAAGTGGTTCAGCAGCCAGAAGGGCTACGGATTTATTTCCGATGAGGAGGGAAACGACATCTTCGTTCACTTCAGTGGACTGAATATGGAAGGTTTCAAGACCCTTCAGGATGGAGCCAAGGTTCAGTATGAAGTTAGCCAGAGCGAGAGAGGCCCTCAGGCAGTGAATGTCACTGTCATCGGTTGATCGACCTGTTGTGATACGATAGATTGAACTTGAAAAGCGGAGCGGGGATTTCCCGTTCCGTTTTTTGCAATATAGCGTATGAAGTATACAAATCCAAAGGATGCCCTGCTGCAGCTTGGCATTACAGGCCCTGCTACGCTGGATGACGTGAAGACTGCCTACAGGGAACTCTTGAAAATCTACCATCCTGATGCCCATCCGGATCCGGAGTTGGCCTGGCAATACTACGATATTGCAGATGCTTACAATTTCCTTCTGACCTGCTATGAAGATTTACCTGATGGAGCAAGGCTTCCGGAGCAGGCAGTCAGGGGACGTGTCATCGGCGATACGCAGGGTGCCAGGGCTGTAAAGGACAGGACTGCCTGGCGGAAGAAAAGCCAAAAGAGTGAAGAAAAGCGGCGGCAGGAGATGCTTTCCGCCCTGGAGGAGCGGCGGAAAGAAGCCCTGTTTCAGGAGACCATGGACAGAATTCATGCGGCCAGGGCTGCGGAACTGTCGGCTCAGATTATTTCTGCAGTGCTGCGCGGTGACAAAAAGACGGATGAATAGGGCAGCTGACGAAAAGTATATTTGCCCTTTGAGTGGGTGGAACGATACGAAATTGACAGACGCTTTGTCAGGAAGCGAAAGGAGAGAGGAAAGATGAACATCGTATGCCTTGACCTGGAAGGGGTCCTGGTACCTGAAATCTGGATTGCTTTTGCAGAGGAGTCCCGTATTCCTGAACTGAGGCTCACGACCAGGGACGAGCCCGATTATGACAAGCTGATGAAGTACCGGATCGGCATACTGAAGGAGCACGGTCTGGGCCTTAAGGAAATCCAGGAGACGATCGCAAAGATCGACCCCATGCCCGGAGCAAAGGACTTCCTGGACCGCCTTCGCGCCGTTACTCAGGTCATCATCATCTCCGACACCTTTGAGCAGTTCGCTTCCCCGCTTATGAAAAAGCTTGGCTGGCCTACTATATTCTGCAATTCCCTTGAGGTGGCAGAAAATGGTGAAATTACAGGCTTCACCATGCGCTGCGAGCAGTCAAAACTGACGACGGTCAAAGCCCTGCAGTCCATTGGCTTTGAGACCATCGCTTCCGGCGATTCCTTCAATGATCTCGGAATGATTGAGGCATCCAAGGCCGGTTTTCTTTTCCGGACTACGGAAGCCATCAAAAAGGACCATCCGGATATACCGGCCCTGGAGACCTACGACGAGCTGTATGCTGCCATAGAAAAAGCTCTATAATAATATTTCAGCCCCGTTATTGCAAAGCCTTCCCCTCTGCTGTACAGTAGAGGGGATTTCTTTCTATACAGGTGTATCAGGAATTCCATCCGAAAGAAGGAAAAAGATATGGATGAGGTAGAAGCAAATATCGCCAACCGGGAAAAGGTCATTGTAAAGACCAGTATCGTCGGCATCATTGCAAACGTTGCTCTGGCCGGCTTCAAGGCGGTCATCGGTCTGATGGCAAACTCCATCGCCATCACTCTTGACGCCGTGAACAATCTGTCTGACGCCCTTTCCTCAATCATCACGATTGTGGGTACGAAGCTGGCGGGGAAGGCCCCTGATAAGAAGCACCCCCTGGGCTACGGACGAATTGAGTACCTGACGGCCATGATTGTGGCCGGCATCGTCCTCTATGCCGGCATTACCTCTCTGACGGAGTCGGTGAAGAAGATCATTCATCCGGAAAGTGCGGATTATACATTAGTATCTCTCATAATAATAGCAGCGGCCATCGTTGTGAAACTGTTTCTGGGAGCCTTTTTCAAGAAGAGGGGGAAGGACGTCAATTCCCAGTCACTTATAGCATCAGGCTCGGATGCTTCATTTGATGCCATTCTTTCGGCCTCGGTCCTGGCCTCTGCAATCATTTTCATGCTGACGAAGGTCAGCCTTGAAGCGTATGTCGGTGCTGTCATAGCCGTCATCATTATAAAGTCCGGCATAGAGATGATGATCGAGACCCTGAATGATATTTTGGGCCAGCGGACGGACCCGGCCCTTGTGGGCGCTATCAAGAAGACAATCACCGAGGACCCGGAAGTTCACGGGGCCTATGACCTCTTTCTTTATAATTACGGGCCAGACAAAAACTATGGCTCAGTCCATGTCGAGGTGGATGATACCCTGACAGCTGTGGAAATCGACGAACTGGACCGGCGGGTACAGATGGCCGTCTATATGAAGCATGGGGTCATTCTGACCGGTATCGGCCTCTATGCAAGGAACACGGGAGACAATGAAGCGGCAAAGATGCGCAATTCCGTTCTGGAGAAGGTCATGGCCCATGACTATGCCATGAGCTTTCATGGCTTCTACGCGGATCCGGAGAAGAAAGCCATGAGCTTTGATGTCGTACTGTCTTTCGACTGTGACCGGACGGAAGCCGTGAAAGAAATCTGCAGTGAGGTGCAGGAGATGTATCCGGACTGGCAGATTCAGGTCCAGCCGGACGTTTATATCACTGATGATTGAGGAATAATATTACTATCAGAGGTGGAAAGTAACAGACAGCCCCTCTTCGGATTTTTTTGAAATCCGAAGAGGGGCTGATTTGATGAAAACGGGAGCATTTTCTTCTTTCAATCCTGAATTTTATACTTCATCGTGGGTCATCCGCCAGTCGATACAGCGCTTCAGGTAGTGGACATAGGCCGGATTCTTGCACATGCCCTTGCCCTCTGTGTCGGAGAGCTTGGCCACATCCTGCCCGTTGCAGTCAGTGACCTTCATGACGATATTCAGGGGCTCGACATCCGTATCGTTCGAAATATAGGTGCCGATGCCGAAGGCAACCTTTGCCTTGTCATGGAAATGGGCATAAATCTTTGCAGCCCGCCCGAAGTCGAGGCTGTCGGAGAAGAGAAGGGTCTTCTGCTTCGGATCGATGCCGAGGGTCTCATAGTGGGCAAGCATCTTTTCCCCCCATTCAATCGGATCGCCGGAATCGTGGCGGACGCCGGAGAAGAGGGTGGCGTAGGTAAGCTGGAAGTCCCGGAGGAAGCAGTCCGTGGTGAGGGTATCTGTCAGGGCAATGCCGTTCAGGATGCCATATTCACGGACCCAGGCATCGAGGGCGTACCAGTTGGAGTAGGCCGGATTGTGCTTGTGGTTGCCCTGGCCGACGCACATGATCCACTCGTGAGCCATGGTGCCGACAGGGGTCAGATGATATTTTTTCGCCAGATAGACATTTGACGTGCCGACGCAGACAGATTTCACGTCCTTGCTTTTTCCGTTCAATTCGGAAAGCGACTGTACTGCCAGATCCTGGGCTTCTGCGGACAGACGGCGGCGCAGGCCGAACTCGGAGAAATTCCCGAGAACGAGAGAATTGTTCTGCACGGCTTCTTTCTTTTTCTGTAGCCGGTCTTCAAAGCTCTGAAGCAGCTTTCCGTAGTCATACTGCAAACGGAAATATACCTCGTTTACGATGGCAAGGGTCGGGATCTCATACATGGACGTGTTGAGCCAGGTACCCTTCGTCTCAATGGAGAGGCCGCAGGGGGCTTCATCTGAAATCGCAAAGTCCTCGAAGTTCGGCCGCCAGAGGCGGAGAAAGTCGATGTAGGAGGTCTGGAACCAGGTAATCCCGGAGAGGTAGGAAAGCTCCTCCTCTGTGAAGCGCAGCTCGCAGTAGTGGCGGATCTGCGCACGGATTTCCTCTACCATTTCCTTCGTGAAATGCACGTCTTCATTCCGGCATTTAAAGGTCCAGGTTGTCGTATAAGAGGGGAACAGGTGATAGATGGCCTGCCCCATGCTGAATTTGTAGAGGTCGGTTTCCAAGAGACTGGTAATGACGGGTTCCATTATTTTCTCCTTTGATCAGTTTTCTTCTTCCCCGGACATATGGACTGTAATGAAGTCATGATGGACAGCCGGCAGAAAGCAGTCCTCACTTTCAAAGAGTTTCCTCTTTTATAGTGCTTTTTGAAAGAAAAGGCAAGGGAAGCGTATAATTGTTAATGAAATTGACTGAACCGAAGTGTTATACTTCTTCTTGAAAAGGAGGCATGAGCTGTGAAGGCAGATATCGAAGCAAAGTACAAAGACTGGCTGGTCAAGGCCACAGAGGATCCGGATCTGATCGCAGAGTTGAAGGAGAAAGCCGGCGAAGAGGAGGCCATCAACGACGCTTTCTATCGCGATCTTGAGTTCGGCACCGGGGGCCTTCGAGGCGTCATCGGAGCCGGTACGAACCGGATGAATGTCTATACCGTGGCCAAGGCTTCCCAAGGCCTTGCCAACTACATCGTGAAACACTTTCCGGAAGGAAAGCGGCGTGTCGCAGTCAGCAGGGACTCCCGCATCAAGTCGGATGTCTTTGCGAAGACGGCTGCGGCGGTCTTTGCGGCGAACGGGATTGCAGTCGAAATATATGAGGACATCAAGCCGACCCCCTGCCTTTCATTCGCTGTCCGCTATCTTCACTGCGCGGCTGGAATTATGGTGACGGCCAGCCACAACCCCTCGAAGTATAATGGCTACAAGGTGTATGGAGCTGACGGCTGCCAGATCACGACGGAGGCAGCGACGGAGATTCTTTCTGAAATCGAGTCCCTGGACATTTTTTCGGATGTGACAAAAATGCCTTTCGATGAGGCCTTAGCTGCCGGAAAGATTCATTGGATTGATGCGGCAGTTGAAGATGCCTTTATAGCTGAGGTAAAGGATCAGTCTGTTCTTGGCGGAGCGGATATTGACCGGAATGTGGCCATTGTTTACTCACCTCTGAACGGAACCGGCCGGGAGCCGGTGCTCAGGACGCTTAAGGAAGCCGGCTTTTCGAATATCACGGTCGTGAAAGAGCAGGAAATGCCGGACGGAAACTTCCCCACCTGCCCCTATCCGAACCCTGAAATCCGGGAGGCCATGGAGCTCGGCATGCAGTATGCAGCAAAGACGAAGGCCGATCTCCTCATGGCGACGGATCCCGACTGTGACCGGGTCGGCATTGCAGTAATGGATGAAAACGGGGACTATAAGCTTCTGACCGGAAATGAGACCGGTATGCTGCTTCTGGACTTCATCTGCAGCCGTAGAGTCGCAAACGGGACGATGCCGGGAAATCCTGTCATGGTAAAGACCATCGTGACAACGGACATGGCGGAGCAGATTGCGGACCACTACGCCGTACGCACGGTGAACGTCCTGACCGGATTCAAGTTCATCGGAGAACAGATCGGCTTCCTCGAGAAAGAGGGGAAGGAAAATAATTATATCTTTGGCATGGAGGAGTCCTACGGGTATCTGACGGGAACTTACGTCCGCGATAAGGATGCTGTTGATGCCTCCTTCATGATTGCCGAGATGTTTGCTTATTACAAATCACAGGGAATCGGCCTCCTGCAGAAGCTGGACGAGCTGTACAAAGAATACGGCTGCAGGCTGAACACGCTGCACTCCTTCGCTTTTGAGGGCGAATCCGGCTTTGAAAAGATGAAGAGAATAATGAAGGACTTCCGCGGGGAGATGGCGTCCATCGGCGGTATTGCCGTGGAAAAGACCCTTGACTATGCGGAGGGCCTTGACGGGCTTCCGAAATCGGACGTCCTCAAGTACCTGCTGGCCGGCGGCTCCTCCGTTGTTGTCCGCCCTTCCGGGACAGAGCCCAAGCTCAAGGTCTATATTAGTATAAAGACGGATAATTGGGACGCCTGCCACGCGGCGGAGAAAAAGGTCGCAGATGAACTTGCTGTTCGTTTTCAGTAAGTCCTTGTAAAAAGGCATCCCTTTTTTATGTGGTAGACGGAGATTTTTTCACTCAAACAATCACCCGGCAGACGGATCTATAGCCTGCTGTCTTCTGTAATTAAGTGGTGTATTTCCGGTCTGTTTTTTGAAGAAGGCGGAGAATTTGGACTGGCTCTGGTAGCCGACCCGGGCGGCAACTTCGGAGATGGGGAGAGGCGTGGCTTCCAGAAGCTCCTTTGCCTTTTCTAAACGTTTCTCCTTCATGTAGTCGGAAATACCGCAGCCATAGACGGATGAAAAGTAGGTTTTAAGGGAAGTTTCACTTGTTTTGAAGCGGGCGGAAAGTTCCCGGATAGAAACCGGATTGGAGAGGTCGGCCGTAATCGCGGCTTCCGTCTCTTCAGCGATTTTTTTCTGCAGGGACTTAAGCTTCGCAGAATTCCGGTGGCGGCCGCCGAAATTGTTGCTCTGAAAGGTGGAAATCAGGTGGATGGACAGTGTCCGGATCTGAGCGATGGAAGAGGCTTCATCTGAAGCAGAGTCCTTATAAAGGTTCCAGAGGTCTTCAGCCATTTTCCGCTCGGCTGCCGGCCGTTCCGTAATCAGGACGGGAAGATCTCCTGCGGGCAGACGGGAACACAGGGACCGGGGGTTTTCTGCAAAAAGGGACAGGACGTAGTCCGGCAGATTCTCAATTTCCGAAAGGTCGATGGAGAATTCAATTCCTTCGTATGGAAGACAATGGAAGCAGGAGCTGCCGCTGCCATTGTTGATTGAGATGGCAGCCTCTCCGCTGGACTGGCAGTCTTCGCGCCCATCCTTGTAGTGAAGGTGGCGGGCACCGCGCAGACAGTAGCTGATTTCAATAAGAGATTTGCCGGGGCCGGTCTTCTGCGCAGGCCAGGCGTGGGCATTCATTTCGATACAGGCCAGGTCAATACCCGGCAGGATGGCAAAGGAATCAATCCGGCCGGAGCCCTCCGGTCCGGAAAGCTTCCGGATGGTATGGGTACTTTTCTTTTCACTTGTCACGTTTGCTTTTTCAAAGATATTTCCGTCGCCTGTCATAACCTTTGCGGTCTCCTTATCTTTTAACCGCCCATATTTTACCCTCATCAAAAGTTAATTTCAACTAATAAATGATAGATACTTCTTTTATATATTAGAAATAACATTCCAAAGTTGTGCAAATAGAACATTGGACAAAAACGGACATTCGGGACAAAAAGGACGGAAGGCTATAGAAACGATCATGAAAAGAAGGCATATTTATAAAAATCCTGTCATAGAAGCGCTTTGCCAGGCGCCTTGCAATCCGGGCAGGAAGGATAAGAATTCGTGCTGAATGAAAGCACTATATTAGTCATAGGAGGTAAATGACATGAACGGATGGGGCAAACTGGGACTTTTCGCAGGCGGCGTGCTTTTCGGTACCGCCGGCATTTCGATTCTGAAGAGCAATGATATGAAGAAGGCCTATACCCATTGTACGGCGGCTGTTCTTCGCGGGAAGGATGCGGTCATGAAGTGCGGCAGCACTCTGAAGGAGAATTGCGACGACATCTATTCTGATGCCTGCGACATCAATGAAAAGCGGGCAGAGGAGGCCGAGGCGAAGGAAATCGAGGACGCAAAGCGCACGATTGAAGAAGCCCAGGAGAAGCTGGACCGGATCAAAAAGGCGAAGGAAGCGGACAAGAAAGACAAGGACTGATTCATGAAGTGCCGGATTCTCCACGAGTCCCACGGGAAGATACGGGTGCATATCGAGCGCTTCCGCATGACCCTTTCGCAGGCGGACCTCGTGGAATATTATCTCAAGAATAATAATGCCGTGACAAAGGTGACGGTCTATGACCGGACCGGCGACGTCGTCATCACCTACGAGCGGGGGCACAGGGCGGAAGTCATTTCCGCCCTTTCGCGTCTGGACTATGGGGACGAAGAGCAGAAGGCTCTGGTGCCGGAGCACACGGGGCGGTTGGCGAACCGGCAGTTCGAAGAGAAACTGACTTTTACAATCCTCGGCAAGCTCTTCCGGACCTTCTTTTTCCCGAACGCGCTCAAGATGGTCTGGAATACGGTGAAGGCCATTCCCTACCTGCTGCGGGCCCTGAACGAACTCATTCACGGAAGGGTAACGGTTCCTGTACTCGATGGAGCCGCCATCTGGGCCTCAATTCTGCAGGGCGATTTCGGTACGGCCGGAAACATCATGTTCCTGCTCCATATCGGGGACATTCTCGAGGACTGGACCCACCAGCAGGCCGTCGATTCTCTGACGGACGCCCTGTCCCTCCATGTCGACAAGGTCTGGGTCAGAAGCGCATCCGGGGAAGACGTCCTCGTTCCGGTAAATTCGATTGCCGTCGGCGATCAGGTCGTCGTCCGGACATCAAACATCATCCCCCTGGACGGCATCGTCGTCTCAGGCGAGGGGGCAGTCAACCAGGCCTCCATGACCGGGGAAGCCGTTCCCGTCGTGAAGGAAGAGGGTGCGCCTGTCTTTGCAGGAACCGTCGTCGACGAGGGCGAGATCGTCTACCGCGTCACGAAGACGTCCGGAGCCGGCCGTTATGACCAGATCGCGAAGATGATCGAGGACTCGGAGAAGCTCAAGTCCGAGACGGAGACAGCGGCCTATCACCTGGCGGATTCTTTCGTTCCCTGGGCCTTTGTCGGCATGGGCGTGACGTATCTTCTGACGCGGAATCTCACGCGGGCCATGTCCTTCCTCATGGTGGACTTTTCCTGCGCCCTGAAGCTTTCCATGCCCCTCACGGTTATCTCCGCCATGCGGGAAGCCGGAGCTTATGACATCACGGTGAAAGGCGGCAAGTACCTGGAAGCCGCTGCCAAGGCGGAAACCCTGGTTCTGGACAAGACCGGGACTCTGACGCATGCCTGCCCGAAAGTTGTTGCTCTCTATACATTTAACGGGACGGACGAAACGGAAGCCCTTCGGATCGCCGCCTGCCTGGAGGAACACTTTCCCCATTCCGTTGCGAACGCTGTCGTTGCTGAGGCGGAGGCCCGCGGCATCGACCACGAAGAGATGCACACGAAGGTCGATTACATCGTGGCCCACGGCATCGCATCGACGGTCGGCGGGAAGAGGGCGGTCATCGGGTCCTACCACTTCGTCTTCGAGGACGAGGGCGTTCCCCTGCCGGAGGACCGGGCGAGGTTTAATTCCATTCCGGAAGAATATTCGACCCTCTATCTTGCCATTGACGGACAGCTCACCCTTGTCATTGCCATCTTTGATCCTTTAAGGGAAGAAGCTTCGACTGTAATCAACGAAATGCATGCCCTTGGTGTGGAAAGAATCTGCATGATGACGGGGGATTCCCGGACAACGGCCCGGGCTGTCGCAAAGATGCTTTCCCTCGACGACTTCCGGGCAGAGGTTCTGCCCGAAGACAAGGCCGAATATGTGAAGCTGCAGCGGGCCTTAGGACGCGGCGTCATGATGGTCGGTGACGGAATTAACGATACGCCGGCCCTTTCGGAAGCCGATGTCGGCATTGCCGTATCGGACGGGGCTGCCATCGCTCGCGAGGTCGCGGACGTGACTCTTTCCGGCGAGAACCTGTATCAGCTTGTCATGCTTCGTCGGATTGCCATGGCTATGCAGAAGCGCATCAACGGGCATTACCGCTTCATTATGAGCTTTAACAGCCTCCTGATTCTTCTTGGCGCCCTGGGCGTCCTGACTCCGGCTACGGCTTCCCTTCTCCACAATACGTCGACGATTCTGATCGGCCTAAAGAGCCTTACAAATCTGCTGCCGGAAGAAGAGAAGAACTGAACATTTTCATACAAGACAGGGGCGGGGAAAATGCATGAAGCACTTTCCCCGCCCTTGTTTTCTTACCGCATATTGCACAGCCCGTGGGCTTTCATATACTGTTTGCGCTCGTACATATTCTGATCGGATATCTCACGCAGCTCATCCGGCGTGGAATAATTATTTTTAAGAGAAATGGCATAGCCCTGTGCATAGGAGAGATTGACCTTTCCCTTTTCGTTGATGGCGTTCGTTTTTTCCTCCAGCTTGCGGCAGAAATCTTTTACCATGTCTTCTGTGGCGTTTTCCATGACGACGACGAACTCGTCTCCTCCGGTTCGGTAAACGGATGCCGCACTCGAAATATTGGCCAGCGCTGTGGCGAAGGACTTGATCATGAGGTCGCCCGCTACATGCCCGTAGGTATCATTAGTCTTTTTCAGGTTGTTTAGGTCAAAACTGATCAGGGCGACGCCGAGGCTGGAGTCCATGGCGTTCAGCTTTTCCATCCGGTCTTCAAAGGCGGACTTGTTCTGAATACCGGTCACATCGGTTGAACTGGCCCGCTCAATAGACAGCACCCGCTCAATCTGCGTGAACTGCAGCACACAGATAACAATCATGATGGCGATGGCTAGAAAACCGAAGACCTGCTCGGAAGCCGTAAGTCCGGCCTGCATCCCCGCACTGAGATTCAGAATAATGAAGGTCGTGGCGACAAGCAGAAGCAGGAGGACAGTCATTGTAACCTTTACATGGCGAAGTTCCTTCAGCATAGGGCCCTCTGAGTGACAATAATCCGCTTGGCCAGATCATTTGTAAGGCCAAGGCTGGTATCATTGATTTTTACAATATAATTTTTCCCGAGCTTTGTGAGCAGGCGGACGACAGCTCCCGGGACGATGCCCATGGACTGCAGGTGTTTCCTGACTTCGTCATTTCCGGCAATGCGGATGATCTCATATGGTGTATCTGCATCAAGCAATGTCAGCGGCATGGCAGGCTCCTTTCTGAAACTTCGGGCGGCTTGAGAAAAGTCGAAATACAGTGGCATTAGAAGTTAGACTGGCCTAACATAAGTAAGTTATCATGTACTTCTCCGGGTGTCAATTTGAAAAAAGGATAAATTTATGGGATTTGCCTTTGAAATAATTGGCACTTCTGCCTACCGCTGCAAAAGTGCAGCCTCCGCGTGAATATGAATAATATAAGGCATATATTTCCCGCCGCTTATAACATATATCCATCCTGCTTGAAGCCTATTTGTGCTATCATCAGAAAAGCTGGCAATCGGCCGAAAAGATCGGAGAAGAACGATGGCAGAAACGCATATTGAATCCATTGAAAAGCAGACAGATAACCGCTACCTCAACATGTACCACCTGACCTTTCACGACCGGGCGGGGGCGGCGCGGGACTACTATTTCGCTACGCGGAATGCTGACGACAGGCTGAAAATTCGGACGCACGAGCTTTCCGCGGAAGGCATCTGCATCTATGCCGTGACAGAGGAAGCAGAGCCCCGGCTCGCCCTTGTGCACGAATACCGCTTTCCCCTTGACGACTATATCTACTCCCTGCCCTGCGGACTCATTGACCCCGGAGAGACAGCGGGGCTGGCGGCTGTGCGGGAGATGAAGGAGGAGACAGGATTTACCTTCCACGAATATACCGGCGGGGCCGCCTACCTCCGCCGGCCCTTCTTTCTGGCGCCCGGATTTTCCGATGAGCCGGGCTCGGCCATCTTCGGAACCATCGACGGCCTCGACGGCACAAAGGAAAACGAGAGCTCGGAGTGGATCGACGTGGTCCTCGCAGACAAATCCGAAGTGAAGCGGATTCTTTCAAAGGAGAAGACCTCCGTCCGGGCGGCCCTCCTCATGCACGCCTTTTTGCTGAGCCGTCCGGAAGAGCCCTTTGCATTTCTGGAGGAGACATAAGTTCAGCTATAGGGAAGGGAACGGAAAGATAATGAGAACAGATGGAACAGCAGCACCGAAAAAAATAGAAATCCGCGGGGCCCGTGTCCACAACCTGAAAAATGTAGATGTGGATATTCCTTTAAATGAAATCGTCGGGATTGCCGGCGTGTCCGGTTCAGGGAAATCGTCTCTTGCCCTGGGCGTCCTCTATGCAGAAGGATCAAGGCGGTACCTCGAGTCCCTGTCCACCTATACGAGACGCCGGATGACCCAGGCGGAAAAGGCCAGCGTCGATGAGGTGCGCTATGTGCCGGCGGCCCTGGCCCTGCATCAGCGGCCCGGAGTGCCCGGGATCCGCAGCACGTTCGGGACGATGTCGGAGCTCTTAAACAATCTCCGTCTCATGTTTTCCCGTCTCTCTTCCCACCGCTGTCCGAACGGACACTATGTGCCGCCTTCCATGAATGTGGCGGCGGAACGGGAGCTGGTCTGCCCGGAGTGCGGCGTTTCATTTTTTGCGCCGGGAGCGGAGGATCTCTCCTTTAACAGCACCGGGGCCTGCAGGAACTGCGACGGGACGGGAACTGTCCGGACGGTTGACGAGAGCACCCTTGTTCCGGATGACAGCCTTTCCATCGACGAAGGGGCAGTTGCCCCCTGGCAGACCCTGATGTGGTCCCTGATGAAGGATATTGCCAGGGACAATCTCGGCGTCCGAACGGATGTGTCTTTCCGGGATCTGACGGACAAGGAGAAAGACATCGTCTTTCACGGGCCTGCCAACAAGTATCACATGCTCTACCATAATGAAAAAACCAATACGGCAGGTGAAATGGACTTCACCTACTATAATGCCGTCTATACGGTAGAGAACGCTCTTGCCAAGGTGAAGGATGAAAAGGGCATGAAGCGGGTGGAGAAGTTCCTGAAGGTCGGCCCCTGCCCGGAGTGCGGCGGGACAAGGCTTTCGGAGGCAGCCCGGGCACCGAGACTCCGCGGCATTTCTCTCGGCGATGCCTGCCGGATGACGCTGAGCGAACTCATCGACTGGGTGGACGGGATTCCGGCTTCTCTCCCGGAAGAGATGCGGCCGATGGCAAAGAGCATCTGTGAGTCCTTTCAGCATACGGCAAAGCGTCTGATGGACTTGGGCCTTTCCTACCTGACGCTTGACCGGGAGGGCTCTACCCTTTCCACCGGAGAACGGCAGAGGATCCAGCTGGCACGAGCGGTGCGGAATCGGACGACCGGCGTTCTCTATGTCCTAGACGAGCCTTCCATCGGTCTTCACCCGGTAAATATCGAAGGGGTGACCGGAGTCATGGATGATCTGATTGCAGACGGGAATACGGTCGTTCTGGTCGATCACGACACGCAGATTCTTTCCCATGCGGACTGGCTGATCGAGATGGGACCCGGTGCGGGAGCGGACGGCGGTACCGTAATCGCAGAAGGTACGATACCGGAGATTGTAAAAAATCCGGCATCCCGGATTGGAAGGTTTCTCTCGGATGAGCATCCGATTCATATGAGGGAGCCGCTGAAAAAAGAAGAAGTATTCTCTTTGGGGACAATCCATATGTCCACAAGCGAGATTCATACCGTTCACCCGCTTTCCATCTATATTCCGAAAGGCCGCCTGGTCACGGTGACCGGCGTTTCGGGCTCCGGGAAGACCACCATAGTGCTTGAGAGCCTGGTGCCGGCACTGGATGCGAAGACAAAGGGAGAAAAACTGCCTTCCCATGTCACGGAACTGATTGCCGATGGAATTCATCAGGTCAAGCTCATCGACGCGACACCCATCGGTATCAATGTACGGTCGACCGTGGCAACCTATGCGGAAGTGCACGATGAACTCAGAAAAGTTTACGCCCGGACTGCTGACGCAAAGGAGAGAGGCAGGAAGGCCGGGGACTTTTCCTATAATACCGGCTCCCTGCGCTGTCCGGTCTGCGACGGGACAGGTACGATCAGTCTGGATGTTCAGTTCCTGCCGGATGTGGAGATTCCCTGTCCGGAGTGCCGCGGCTCCCGCTACGGAAAGGAAGCCTGGCTGATCCGGCGGCCGAAGAAAAAGTGCGATGAAGCCTATTCCCTGCCGGAACTTATGGATATGAGTGTGGATGAGGCATTAAAGGCAGTGAGCGACCTTCCGAATGTGAGCCGGAAGCTTGAGACCCTGCACGATCTCGGCCTCGGGTACCTGACGCTTGGGGAAGAGACACCCAGCCTGTCCGGCGGCGAGGCCCAGCGGCTGAAGCTGGCGAGTGAAATGGGAAAAGGGCAGGATGACACGGTCTTTGTCTTTGATGAGCCTACAATCGGCCTGCATCCTCTTGACGTGGAGACATTATTATCGGTCTTCCGCCACCTGACGGAGAGCGGAGCCACGGTCATCGTCATAGAGCACGATCTCGACGTCATTCGGAATTCGGACTACTGTATCGATATGGGACCCGGCGGCGGGATCCACGGTGGCAGGGTCGTGGCCTGCGGCATGCCGGAGGACCTTGCGGCAGCACCGGAGAGTCTGACGGGGAAATATCTCTAAGGACGGCATACCGTTTTTTCAGTTTTTTATGATAGACGGGACTCGAACGCACAGGGCAAATTTGTTGAAACGCAGCAATGGAAAGGGCGCACTTTTGTCGTGTGGACGTTGGCTTTTGCGCCGACCGGAGCGAAGCGGAGAGAGCAGGCAGCCTCCTTTTTTCTTAACCAGAATGTATAATATCTATCATCGTTGACGGATACGCATTTAATACGTATAATATATTTGCCGAATGATGAAGGGAGGGCAGGAATTTTTGAAGCATAGGGACCTTATCAAAAGGATTGAAGCTGCAGGAGGTACTCTTCAGAGGGCAGGAAGCAGACATGATATTTACATCATGCCGGATGGGAAAAGCATTCCTGTTCCAAGACACCGGGAGATAAAGGAAACGACAGCGGCGGAAATTTTAAAAGATGCCGGGGTTTGAATAGTCTGCTTACAGTTTGTATGTGATCTCAATCGAAAGGAGAATGGGGAATGGCTGAAGTTGAAAAGGATAAACGTCTGGCTTATCAGGTGGTGCTTTCAAGGGCGTCTGAGGGTGGATATACTGTCTTTATTCCCGATTTCGGCAGTCATACTGAAGGCGATGATTTGGCTGATGCGATATATATGGCGAGGGATGCGATCAGTCTTCTGGGGATTACCATGGAAGATGACGGAGAACAAATCCCTGCTCCAGGCACACATCCGGCTGAAAAAGAACATGACGACGATATTATTACTTATGTCGATGTGGATTTTGATGAATATCGGAGAAAAGAAGACCAGAGAATGGTCAAGAAAAATGTGACTATTCCAAGTTATATGAATGAAGCGGCAAAAGCCAAAGGTATTAATTTTTCCAGGGTGCTTCAAGACGCTCTTGAAGAAATTATTTCCGCGTGAAATATCTGCCACGCAAGTAGGGGAATAAACTGGGGAATAAAAAGCCGCTAAATGAACGACGCCGAGGAATCATAGTAGAAAAGAGAAGCAATCCGAATTTCACAACAGCATAGCTAAAGATCATTTCAGGAAAAAAGTGGGCGCAAAAAGTGGGCGCAAAACAGTGGGCGAAAAGGGTGAAACTCAGATGAAAGATAAAATTACCGGATTATTTTTTGCTTTTGCTGTGGCTAAATATATTATATAATGATGTCACGAAAGGAGGCTTTGCCATGCAGATTGTACCGATCCGGGATATGAAAAATACCGTAGAAATTGAAAAAAAATGCGCAAACGGGCCTGTTTTTGTGACGAAAAACGGATATGGCCGTTTGGTTGTGATGGATATTGATTACTATGAAAAACGCCTTGCCCAGACAGAAGAGGCGGACTTCGTCAATCAGGGACTTGCAGACTTCGCTGCCGGTCGTGTGAAAGACGGAAAGACCGCGGTCAATGAAGTGAGGGCAAAGTATGGCATCTGAATTTCCCTGGCAGATGGCTGACAGTGCCCAGGAGGATTTCGATCATATTGTAGGCTATATTGTCAGAAAGCTCTGCAATCCTGAAGCTGCGACTGCGTTTGCGGATGATTTGACGGAAGCGCTGGATGACCTTTGTGCAGTACCGCTGAGGGGCCCGCTTGTAGAGAATCCATATTTGACAAAAGAAGGGGTGCGTTTTCTTCCGGTTCGACAATACATCGTCTATTACTTTCCGAATATGGGAGAGAAAATGATTACGGTTCTTCGCATTGGACATTCATTGCAGAATCAGGACAAGATTCTGAGGTCGATTTCAGAAATTTAACAGGAAGTTTATTACCTTATAGCGGAGGAATATTGTGTTTGGCAGAACCCGCGCAGAAGAAGTGCAACTCGCTTTATCAATCCGGTCAAGGCTGGTTAAGTCTTAACCAATCTTAACCGGGTCCCTCCCCAGGATATTCCGCGGTCGGAGACACGTTTCGTATGTCCCGGGTATGACTCGAACATTACAAGGAATCTTCCCAGGCAAAGGCTCTGAAAGCCTTTGCCTGGGCCCCTCCTTATGATATTCCGCGGTCATAGACGTGGTTTTGATATCTACACTATGACATAAAAATATCGGGTACCCCGTTGGGGTACCCGATATTTTTAAGCGATAGACGGGACTCGAACCCGCGGTCTCGACCTTGGCAAGGTCGCGCGTTACCAACTACGCCACTATCGCATTGTGCTTGCCGCCTGAGGTGCTTCGCTCTCGCGACGACAAGTGATATAATACTCATTTGCCCCGACTCTGTCAAGCACGAATTTAATTTTTTTCAAAAAAATATTCCGGGCGGGAAAGCCGGGGCTGTGCGCCGCTTCCGCCCGGAAATGTGCCTTTGAAACCTCAATTGAACTGGACTCAGTTGGAATTGCTGCTTTCCATGGACTGGCTGTAGTCCGTCAGAGCGGAGAGGTCCAGGGCATAGGAAGGAACGCTTGTGTCCCCGGACTTTGCCTCCTGATAGTTTTTGTATGCGGAGAAGGAAATCCAGACAACGAAGACGGCGGCAATGGCTGCTGCGCAAATGCCGGCAGCAAGAGCATTGCGCTTCCGTTTCTTTACGATCTTCTTCATGTTTTGCTTTTCTTTTTGCTTCAGTTCTACTTTTTCCTGACTCATAATACTCAATTCCTTTTTAATGATTTGGGTGCTTTGCGGCACTGCCCGGTATTATAGCCCAGCGGGCTTCTTTTTTCAACAGCGGCTGTATTTTGAGAAAGGCTTTTGCTATAATAACTCCATATGTGCGGAAAGACTCGAATCCGGTCACCGTACGGTATATTCCGGTTTTCTGTCGGGAGTGAAGCCGAAGGGATACAAGTGGGAACTACATTAGTTATAAGGAGGCATTCATGAGCATCGCAGTCCGGCTGAAGAAAGCGTTTGACAAACTGACACGCTATCTTGTAATCGTAGGCATTCTGGCCATCGCAGGTTTCGTCGCAAACGGGGCCCTGGCCGGCAGTTTTTACAGCCAGGAATTTGCGGCTGAGCAGCTGCAGCTCGGCGTCCGCAAGGATATTCAGACCGTGAACAAGCGGGTCCTCCTTGCGGCAGCGACGGGAGAGCAGGACGTCATTGACGAGCAGAGAGCGGACCTTGAGGAGCGCTTCCCGTCCATGAAGGCCGATATCACAAAGCTGGGTCAGCTCGTAAACGAGGATGTCTCCGATGCGGAGGCCAAGGTGGATTCTTTGGCGGAGGCTTCCGAACAAATTCTTCAGACGGCCGAGTCCCAGGGAACGGAAGCGGCTGTGTCCGAATATCGCGAATCTTTCAATGCAGTGTCCGAGGAGCTGGCCGATGCGTTTGAATCCGCCGGCAACAAGGCGGAGACTCTGGCGGCGACGAAGTATCATGCCATCATAGTTTCTTCCATAGTTGACCTCGCCGTCATTGTTCTCGTCGGTCTCTATTCCTTCCTGAATTCGAGAAAGACGGCAGCAAAGATCACGGCGGATATCAAGAAGCCTCTGGATGAGATCAAGGAAGGGGCCAAGGAGCTTGAGCTGGGCAATATCCAGAATGCGGAGATTGCCTATACGGCAAACGATGAGATCGGCGAAGTGGCCGAGTCCCTGCGCCGGGCCATGAGCCAGATTTCCTACTACATAGGCGACATAGACCGGGCCATGAAGGAGGTTTCCGACGGGGAACTGGCCGTATCCTTCGACCAGGACTATATTGGCGACTTCCGCAATATTCAGTCCTCCATCGACTACCTGACGAATCACCTTTCCGACTCCATCCGGGAAATCGGGGCCGTGTCCGGCCAGGTCACGATGGGCTCGGGACAGATTGCCCAGGCGGCGACCCAGCTTGCTGAGAGCGCTACGGACCAGTCGAATGTCGTTCAGAATATTTCAGATTCCATTTCCGACATCACGGACAAGATCCGGGCCAACGCCGACAATGCGACGACTATGAGCAATGAAGTCAAGGCCGTGACGGACGGCATCCGGGTCGGCAACGAGAAGATGCAGGACGTGGTCAAGGCCATGGCTTCCATCTCCGAGACCTCCCACGAGATCAGCAATATCATTTCCACAATCGACGAGATCGCTTCCCAGACGAATCTCCTGTCCCTGAACGCTTCAATCGAGGCGGCAAGAGCCGGAGAAGAGGGCAAGGGCTTTGCCGTCGTCGCCAATCAGGTAGGGTCTCTTGCCAACCAGTCCGCTGAAGCGGCGAAGACGTCGACGGGCTTCATCAATGCGGCTCTTGAGGCCGTCCAGAACGGCATAGACATCGCAAACGACGCGGCAGCGACGCTCGAGCAGGTAGCGGCTTCTGCCGGCACGATAGAGACGAAGATTGACGAAATCGTCACGGCGACGGAGGAACAGTCCGATGCGGTTACCAGCATCAAGGAGTCCGTTCAGCGCATTGCCGGCGGCGTGGAGACGAATGCGGCCTCCGCTGAGGAGACGTCCGCTTCCAGCCAGGAAATGACGGACCAGGCCGAGCACCTCAAGGACCTCATTCAGGAATTCCACGTCGAGGGCGGCGTAGAATGAAGCGGACTTTTGACCGGAAAAGGCCATTGGCGTTCGGATACATATGGGTCATGACTAATATAAACCGCAAAGGAGCGAACTGAGGCATGAGCCTTGCAGATCAGATTTTCGTTGACATGTGTACGGACATCCTTACAAACGGGACGTCCACGGAAGGGCAGAAGGTCCGCCCCCACTGGGAGGATGGGACTCCGGCCTATACCATCAAGAAGTTCGGGGTCATAAACCGCTACGATCTCTCGAAGGAGTTTCCGGCCCTGACGCTCCGGAAGACCGGCATCAAGTCCTGCACGGACGAGATGCTCTGGATCTGGCAGCGGAAGTCCAACAATATTCATGACTTAAAGCCCCACATCTGGGATGAGTGGGCGGACCCGGACGGGTCCATAGGCAAGGCCTACGGCTACCAGATGGGCGTGAAGCACCACTATCCCGAGGGGGATATGGACCAGGTGGACCGGGTCATCTATGACCTCAAGCACAATCCGTTTTCAAGGCGGATTCTGACGAATATCTATGTTCATGCGGACCTCTCCGAGATGAACCTCTACCCCTGTGCCTACTCCATGACCTTCAATGTCACCCAGAAGCCGGGGCATGAGAAGCTTACATTGAACGCGATATTGAACCAACGCTCGAACGATGTCCTGGCGGCGAACTCATGGAACGTGATGCAGTACGCCGTCCTTGTCCACATGCTGGCTCAGGTCTGCGATATGGAAGTCGGGGAGCTTGTCCACGTCATTGCGGACGCCCATATCTATGACAGGCATGTCGATATCATTAAAGAGCTCATCACAAGGCCCCAGTATCCGGCTCCGATTTTCCACCTGAATCCGGATGTGCATGACTTCTACGATTTCACGCCGGACGACGTGAGCCTTGAAAACTATGTGACGGGCGCCAAGGTGGAGAACATTCCGATTGCGGTGTAGGGAGCGGGAAAATATGAACTTGATTGCAGCAGTAGACAAAAACTGGGGAATCGGGAAGAACAACAGCCTCCTGATACAGATTCCTGAAGACATGCAGTTCTTCAGGGCGACGACCATGGGAAACGTCGTCGTTATGGGACGGCATACGCTGGAGAGCTTCCCGAACGGGCGGCCCCTGCCCAAGCGGACAAATATCGTCCTGAGCGGAAAGCCGGACTATGAGGTGAAGGGCGCGACCATCGCCCACAATATCAGTGAACTGAAGGAGCTGCTGAAGAATTACGACTCGGATGACGTCTTCATCATCGGAGGAGAGTCCGTTTACCGCCAGTTCGAGCCCTACTGCAAGGTGGCTTATATCACGAAGATTGACTACGCCTACGATGCAGATGCCCATTTCCCCAATCTCGACGAGAAGGAGAACTGGACTGTCCACGACGAGAGTGAGGAATATACCTATTTCGACATCGCATACACCTTCACTTCCTATTACAACAATGATGTGAAAGAGCTCTAATCTATGGAAATTACCGGAAGAAAACTTTTTGTGAAGGGGCTCCTGGCTGAAGGGGTGGATACGATATTCGCCTATCCCGGAGGCATGGTGACGGACATCCTCGACGAGCTCTATAAGACGACGGAAATCCGCGTCGTTCTGGCCCGCCATGAGCAGGCGGCTGTCCACGAGGCGGAAGGGTACGCAAGGGCTACCGGAAAGACAGGAGTCGTCCTTGTCACATCCGGCCCCGGAGCTACGAACACCATCACAGGCATTGCGGACGCCCGCTATGACTCGATTCCCCTCGTCATCGTGACCGGCCAGGTCAACCGCTCTCTCATAGGAAACGATGCCTTCCAGGAGGTTGACATCGTCGGTATGGTGAGGTCCACCGCCAAGGACGCCTACACAGTGGCTTCGCGCGAGGAGCTCGGCCACCGGATCAAGATGGCTTTCTATGTGGCATCTACAGGGCGGCCCGGGCCGGTCCTCATCGATATTCCGAAGGACATACAGCTCGCACAGGGCTCGCCTGACTACCCGGAAGAAATCCACCTCCGCGGCTATAAGCCCAATACCGGTGTCCACATAGGGCAGCTGAAGAAGGCCTATAAGCTCCTTCATTCCGCAAAGAGACCCCTGATTCTGGCAGGCGGCGGCGTGCGGATTTCCGGGGCGGAAGAGGAACTTACTGCTCTGGTTGACACAATGAAGATTCCTGTTGTCACGACCATCATGGGGAAGGGCTCCATATCAGAAGATTCTCCCTGGTATGTCGGAAACGCCGGCATGCACGGGCGGTACGCTTCCAATATGGCCATTACTCACTGCGATGTCCTTTTCTCCATCGGGACCCGCTTCAATGACCGGATTACCGGAGACCTCAATGAATTCGCCCCGAACGCGAAGATTATCCATGTGGACGCTGATACGGCTTCGATTTCCAGAAATGTGGTTGTGGACATCCCTGTTGTGGCGGATGCGAAGCTGGCCCTTTCAAAGATGAATGAATGGGCCGAGCCCATGAAAACGGATTCATGGATAGAAGAAATCGACGGATGGCAGAAGAAACACCCGCTTGCCATGAAAGCAGGTCACGGCATTTCTCCCCAGACCATTATGGAGGGCATTGACAAAGTCTTCCCCGCAGCCATTGTGACGACGGACGTGGGCCAGCACCAGATGTGGGCAATGCAGTTTTTGCCCGTGACGAAGAGCCGCCCCATGTTTACTTCCGGCGGTCTCGGGACCATGGGCTTCGGATTCCCGGCGGCGGTCGGAGCGAAGATTGCCTGTCCGGAAAAAGACGTCATTGCCATCACCGGCGACGGCGGCTTTCAGATGAATATGCAGGAGATGGCAACCGCTGTAACAAATGATTCACCGATTATCATTGTCCTCATAAACAATCAGTACCTGGGGATGGTCCGCCAGTTCCAGCAGTTCTTCTACGGAAAACGGTATGAAATCACCTGTCTCAGACGGCGAAAGGACTGCCCGGAAAACTGCAAAGGGCCGTCGGAGCTCTGCCCGCCTTACGAACCGGATTTCATGAAGTGGGCGGAGAGCTACGGCGTATGCGGCCTGCGGATAAATGACGAGGGCGATATTATTCATGCCCTTGAAACGGCGAAGGCCAATTCCCGGGCGGGCAAATCCACCCTTGTGGAATTCGACATCGCATTCGACGAAAACGTCCTTCCCATGGTAAAGAGCGGAAACCCGATTGACGACATGATTCTTAAGTAGGGGGAACTATGGCAGGAATAATGAAAAAACGCTGGATAGCCCTCTACGTCGAAAACGAAGCGGGCGTCCTTGCAAAGGTTTCGGGCCTTTTTTCGGCCAAGGGGTACAATCTTCAAAGCCTTACCGTCGGCACGACGGAGCATCCGGACGTTTCGCGCATGACCATCTGCGTCTCCTCGGACGATGTGACTTTCGAGCAGATCAAGAAGCAACTGAACTCCATGATCGAGGTCATCAAGGTAATCGATCTCACAAATGTGCCGATACATATGAAAGAGGTTCTTTTCGCCAAGATCAAGCAGATTGGAAGCGAGGAGAAGGCCGAGGTCTTCCGCATCGCGGAGACTTTCGATGTAAAACCTATTGACATCGGGCCCGACGCCGTCATCCTCGAGAGCACGCTGACGGAGCGCCGCAATGACGAACTCGTTGCCCTCCTTCGCGAGAGTTTCAAACACATAGATGTCATCCGGGGCGGTGCTGTGGCCGTCGAGGGAATTTCCACATCCTGCAGATGAGAAGGTTTTTTATTACTAATGTAAAACATATCCGTATCCTGGCGGCCGTCATATTGGCGGGCGCTGTTTTTTGTACGGCATTTGCGGGACCGGTGGACCTCTTTTCCCTCAAAGCGGATGCGTCCTCCGCTGACGCGAAAAGACGTCTGGAAGAGCTGCAGAAGCAGGCAAAAGAGACGAACGCGGCCATAGACCAGGCAGTGCGGGACAAGGCGGCGGCAGAGGGCCGGGTCAAAGACGCAGCCTCCGACGTGGCTGATGCCAGCGCTACAGTGCAGAAGTACCAGACCCTTTTGAATGAGGTTCAGGCAAATATTGCCAGTGCGGATTCGGAAATTGCTTCGACCCAGAGCGAGATGGACACGGTAACGGACCAGCTGGCCGAGGCGGAAGCGGCCATCGATAGCCAGTACGCGGCGATGAAAAAACGCATTGCCTATATATATGAAAACAAGTCCGAGACGAACCTTTTGACAATTCTCTTTAATTCCGGCTCCATTGCGGATGCCCTGAATCAGGCGGACGAGGTGGCTTCCCTCATGGCCTATGACCGGCAGATGCTGGCCAAATACAGGGAACTGAAGGCAGAAATCGAAGAGAAGAAGGCGGCCATTGCGGATAAGCAGTCCGACCTCACGGCCTATCAGGAGGTCCTGAATGCCTCCCAGGGGCAGTATGCGGCTCTGCGGTCGGCAGCAGGAGCTGACCTGGCGGATGCGAACGCGGACCTGGCCGATGCGAACGGAGATGCGGCAGCTGCGGCAGCGAGCCTCAGCGCCCTTCAGAAAAAGAAGAAATCTCTTGACAGCCAGGCTGCGAGTGCGCAGGCGGCCTACGCGAAAGCCATTGCGGCCGAGCAGGCAGCTATGGAAGAGAAGGCTGGCGGGAAGCACGAAGATACGTCCGGCTCCGTCAGTGCATCTACGGACGAAACGACTTTCCTCGCGGCGACGATTCAGGCAGAAGCCTGGAACCAGGGCTATACCGGCCAGTTGGCCGTCGGATCTGTCATCATGAACCGGGTCAAGTCCTCCCTCTTCCCTAATACCATTACCGGCGTCATCACCCAGAATCGGCAGTTTTCTTCCTATTCTTCGGGAATGGTCAACTACTATGTCAATAAGGGTGTCGATGCCCAGTGCCTGAAGGTGGCTCAGGAAGTCATTGCCGGAAAGCGGTCCGGTGACTGGCTCTTCTTCATGACGAAGGCGGCGGCCGACAGTTTCGGCATCGCTGAGTATGAGCAGATCGGGGCCCATGTTTTCTTCTACTCCTGGAAGACCAAGAAGAAGTCGGATACGGAGTCGAATGCCAATACGGATTCCAATAAGACGGATAATGGAACAGCAGACAATGCGGAGAATACCGGAACAGCGGACAATGCCGGAAATACAGGGACATCGGACCATACAGGTACTGCCGGAGAGGGCGGGGCGGCCGACAATAATGGTACGTCGGAGACCCCTGCTGACAACAATACTCCTGAGACTCCTGCGGACAGTACTGGAACAGATACCGGTTCCGCAGCAGAATCTTCTGGCGAAACTGAAAATACTGACACAGTTTCCGGGCAATAGAAAAAGAAAATATGAAATTTCTGTAAAATCCCCTTTGCTTCTTGCAGGGGGATTTTTCTTGTAGTATACTCTAATGCGTCGGTGCGAAAGGCCGTTATATTTTTTTACTTTCGATTGTTAAAAATTTAACACGAACTTTCGCCAAAACTGCAACCGTTAGTTTCGGAACCTTACGAGAAAAGGAAAAAGGAGACAAGAACTATGGCAGAAAAAAAGGTAGTTATTGCCAGCGCATGTCGTACAGCCATCGGCACCATGGGCGGCGAGCTTTCCACCATCCCTGCAGTTGACCTCGGCGCAGCCGTTATCAAAGAAGCGGTCAAGCGCGCAGGCATCAAGCCTGAGGACGTAGAGCATGTATATATGGGCTGCGTCATCCAGGCAGGCCTCGGCCAGAATCCCGCCCGTCAGGCTACACTCAAGGCAGGCCTTCCCGTTGAGACGACCTCTGTTACGACAAACGTTGTCTGCGGATCCGGTCTGAACTGCGTGAACCAGGCGGCTGAAATGATTATCGCAGGCGATGCGGATGTCGTTGTTGCCGGCGGTATGGAATCCATGTCTCTTGCTCCTTTCGCAATCCCCAAGGGCCGTTACGGCTACCGTATGATGTGGCCGAACGAGCAGACCCAGAATGCCCTCGTTGATACGATGGTCAAGGATGCCCTTTGGGATGTTTACAATGATTACCACATGATCAAGACCGCGGACAATGTCGCTGAACGCTGGCATCTGACCCGGGAAGAGCTCGACGAGTTCGCCCTTGCTTCCCAGCAGAAGGCCTGCAAGGCTCTGGAAGACGGCGCCTTCAAGGACGAGATCGTTCCAATCGAGGTCAAGAAGAAGAAGGAGACCGTCATTGTCGATACCGATGAGGGACCCCGTCCGAATTCTTCCATGGAAGCCCTTGCAAAGCTTCGCCCCATCTATCCCGGCGGAGTAGTTACTGCCGGAAACGCGTCCGGTATCAACGACGGTGCTGCAGCCCTCGTCATAATGTCTGAAGAGAAGGCAAAAGAACTCGGCGTTAAGCCCATCGCAACCTGGATTGCAGGCGCTCTCGGCGGCGTAGATCCGGCTATCATGGGTGTCGGCCCTGTAGCTGCTACGAAGAAGGTCCTGAAGAAGACCGGCCTTACGATCGATGACTTCGACGTATATGAGGCAAATGAGGCTTTCGCTGCCCAGTCCGTAGCGGTCGGCAAGGAGCTCGGCTTTGACCTGAAGAAGCTCAATGTCAATGGCGGTGCCATCGCCCTCGGCCATCCCGTAGGAGCTTCCGGTGCCCGTATTCTTGTCACCCTGCTCTACAACATGATCCACAATGCCGACTACAAGAGAGGTCTCGCTACCCTCTGCATCGGCGGCGGCATGGGCTGCGCTACGGTTGTTGAGAAGTACGAGGGCTGATTTTAATGCATAATGCATAATGCACAATAAAATGCATAATGCATAATTCATAATGCATAATAAAATGCATAATTCATAATGCATAATGCATAATTAGCTCCGCGGAACGTAAGAAAGATAAAAATATTTTTTCAACTGCATAATTCGTAATGTCATATTTTGATGGCTTTCATTTAACAAGCCATTATGCATTATGCATTATGAATTATGAATTTAAATTAAAGGAGGAACGCAAAATGAAGGTTGCCGTAATCGGAGCCGGAACTATGGGAAGCGGAATCGCTCAGGCATTCGCTCAGAACGATGGGATTGATACCGTATACCTCTGCGACATCAAGCAGGAATTTGCTGACGGCGGAAAGGCAAAGATCGAGAAAGGCATTGCCCGTCTCGTCAAGAAGGAAAAGATGACCCAGGACGCAGCCGATGCAATCCTTGCAAAGGTCAAGACCGGTCTCAATACTATCGCTACAGACCCTGATCTCGTCGTAGAGGCTGCCCTTGAGGTCATGGATATCAAGAAGAACTGCTTCAAGGACCTGCAGGAAAATATCGTAAAGAACGAAAACTGCATTTATGCGTCCAACACTTCTTCCCTTTCCATCACGGAAATCGGCTCCGGCCTGAAGAAGCCCGTCATCGGCATGCACTTCTTCAACCCCGCACCCGTTATGAAGCTGATCGAGGTCATCAAGGGCGCCAACACCCCTGACGAGACCGTCGAGGAAGTGAAGAAGATTGCCACTATGCTGGGCAAGACTCCCGTTGAAGTCAACGAAGCTCCCGGCTTCGTCGTAAACCGTATTCTGATCCCCATGATCAATGAAGGCGCTACGATTTATCAGGAAGGTGTTGCAAGCATCAGCGGAATCGACAGCGCTATGAAGCTCGGCGCCAACCATCCCATGGGACCCCTTGAACTCGGCGACCTCGTCGGTCTCGACATCGTTGTAGCCATCATGGACGTTCTCTACAATGAGACTCATGACAGCAAGTACCGCTGTGCGACTATCCTCAGAAAGATGGTTCGCGCAGGCCATCTCGGCCGCAAGACCGGCATCGGCTTCTACAAATACGGTGAAGACCGGTCCCAGACGCCTGTGGACGAGCTTTAAAAATAATATAAATCCGGGGTACGGACAGCACGCAATGCGTGCTCCCACTTTCCGGATTGTTATCATTCATTATTATTGATAATAGGAGAAATAAATAATGGATTTCACACTGGATAAAAAACATGCAATGGCGAGACAGCTCTTCAGAGATTTCGCCGAGAAGGAAGTGAAGCCCACTGCCCAGGAGACGGACGAGACAGAAGTCTTCCCGCGGCAGAACGTTGAGAAGATGGCCAAGGCCGGCTTCTTCGGCATCACCGTTCCCAAGGAATACGGCGGCCAGGGCTGCGATCCTCTGACATACGTCATGGCAGTTGAGGAGCTTTCAAAGGTCTGCGGCACCACCGGCGTCATCCTTTCCGCTCATTCTTCCCTCTGCGTAGACCCCATTCTTTTCTGGGGCACGGAAGAGCAGAAGAAGAAGTACCTGCCTGACCTCGCTTCCGGCAAGAAGCTCGGCGCTTTCGGCCTGACAGAACCCGGTGCCGGCACCGATGCCCAGGGATGCCAGACAAAGGCCGTAGAGGATGGCGACAGCTGGGTTTTAAACGGCTCTAAGTGCTTCATCACAAACGGCAAGGAAGCAGATATTTATTGTATCGTTGCCGTTACGGATATCGTTGAAGGCAAGCGCGGTCCCCAGAAGAAATTCTCCATGTTCATCGTAGAGAAGGGAACACCTGGTTTCACATTCGGTACGAAGGAAAAGAAGATGGGTATCCGCGGCTCATCTACCTACGAGCTCATTTTCCAGGACTGCCGCATCCCGAAAGAGAACATGCTCGGTACCCGGACCAAGGGATTCAACCAGGCCATGCATACTCTTGACGGCGGCCGTATCGGTATCGCTGCCCAGGCCCTCGGTCTCGGCGAAGGCGCTCTGAACTGCTGCGTTGACTTCGTTAAAGAGAGAAAGCAGTTCGGCCGGTCCATTTCCGCCTTCCAGAATACCCAGTTCCAGCTGGCTGACATGGCAACCCGGATGCAGGCTGCCCAGTACCTCGTATATGCCGCTGCCATGGCCAAGACGACTCAGCCCCGTTACTCTGTTGAGGCAGCACATGCAAAGCTCTTCGCAGCAGAAGCAGCCATGGACGTTACTACGAAGGCTGTTCAGCTCATGGGCGGTTACGGCTACATGAGAGATTACGATGTAGAGCGCATGATGCGTGATGCAAAGATCACCGAGATCTACGAAGGAACATCTGAAGTTCAGCGTATGGTCATTTCCGGAGACCTTCTGAAATAATTACACCTGTTCAGAATAAAAGGAGAAATACTGGTTATGAATATTGTTGTTTGTATCAAACAGGTTCCGGATACAGCAGGCGGCGTAGTCTTCAATCCGGACGGAACGCTGAACAGAGGCGCCATGATGACCATCATGAACCCCGATGACAAGGCCGGCCTTGAGGCTGCCCTTCGTCTGAAGGACCAGTACGGCGCTCATGTATCCGTTCTTACTATGGGTCTTCCCAAGGCAGACGATGTTCTCCGCGAGGCTATGGCTATGGGCGCTGATGACGGCTATCTTCTGACTGACCGCCGTCTCGGCGGCGCTGATACCTGGGCTACATCTTCCACGATTGCAGCCGGCCTCAAGAAGATCGACTATGACCTCATCATCACCGGCCGTCAGGCTATCGACGGTGATACCGCCCAGGTAGGTCCCCAGATCGCAGAGCACCTCGGAATTCCTGTCATCTCCTATGCCGAGGAGATCAAGGTCGAGGGCGACTATGTCATCGTTAAGCGTCAGTACGAGGACCGCTATCATGAGCTCAAGGCCAAGATGCCCTGTCTCATTACAGCCCTTTCCGAACTCAATGAACCCCGTTATATGACTCCCGGCGGAATCTTCGATGCCTATGACGAGAAGAAAGTTACCGTATGGGGCCGTGATGACCTGACCGAACTCAAGGATGAGAACATGGGTCTCGCAGGTTCTCCTACCAAGATTGCCAAGGCTTCTGACAAGGTACGCAAAGGTGCCGGCGAGAAGAAGGCCGACCTCGATCCCAAGGGTGCGGTTGACTACATCATGGGCAAATTGGAAGAGAAGCACGTTATATAATGCTGCGTTTCTGCAAGGCTTCTGATGCTTTGCAAGACTCGAGACGACATATTATTTATAAGGAGAAAATATAATGGCTTTAAGTGATTACAAGGGCGTATTTATATTTGCGCAGCAGGTCGACGGTGAGCTTTCCAGTATTGCCCTCGAGCTGGTCGGAAAAGCAAAGGAACTGGCCCAGCCCCTGAATACGGAGGTTACGGCAGTTCTTCTCGGTTCCAATATCAAGGGTCTCACGGATGAACTCGGCGAGTACGGCGCAGACCGCGTCATCGTCGTAGACGATCCCAAGCTTGAGACCTACCGGACGGAGCCTTACGCTCAGGCCCTTTCCGCAGTCATCAATGAGTACAAGCCCGAAATCATGCTTGTCGGCGCTACGGCCATCGGTCGTGACCTCGGTCCTACGGTTTCCGCCCGTGTCGCTACCGGTCTTACCGCAGACTGCACGAAGCTCGATATCGGCGACTTCCCTCTGAATCCCGTTGCAGGTCAGGAGCAGCTTCACAATCAGCTCCTCATGACCCGTCCCGCATTCGGCGGCAACACGATTGCTACAATTGCCTGCCCCAACAACCGTCCCCAGATGGCAACTGTCCGTCCCGGCGTTATGGTGAAGTGCCAGCCCGAAAAAGGCCGCAAGGCAGAGGTCATCGAGTTCCATCCCACCCTTGAGGAGAACAATCGCTACGTCGAGATTCTGAACGTGGTCAAGGATATGGGCAAGAAGGTCGACATCCAGTCCGCGAAGATCCTCGTATCCGGCGGCCGTGGTGTAGGGTCTCCTGAGAACTTCAAGCTCCTTGACGACCTTGCCGATGCCATCGGCGGAACCGTTTCCTGCTCCCGTGCCGTTGTCGACGCCGGCTGGAAGCCCAAGGACCTGCAGGTCGGCCAGACCGGCAAGACCGTTCGGCCGAACGTATACTTCGCCATCGGTATCTCCGGCGCCATCCAGCACGTAGCCGGTATGGAGGAGTCCGACATTATCATTGCGATCAACAAGGATGAATCCGCTCCCATCTTCGACGTGGCTGATTACGGTATCGTCGGCGATCTGAACAAGATTGTTCCCATGCTGACCCAGGCCATCAGGGAAGAAAAGGCCAAGACCGCATAATTCCTGCTTGACAGGCGCATAGGATTCAAGAATAATGTAAAGCGGGTCGTTTATTCGGCCCGCTTTTCTTGTGCAAAAAAATACAATCGGGTCGAATTTGTGACCTGAGCAACATCTGCAAATGGGCGGATATCGTATGGTATACCTGTTCCTGAAAATTATTCTGATGGAGGAAAACTATGGCAGAAGAACTCACGCCTGAACAGGAGAAGGCGAAAGAAGATGCACTGGCTGCGGCGGAGCGAATCCGCAAGGCTTCGGGCAAGGAGGAAAGCGAAGACACTCAGGTGTCGAAATCCGCGACTCCCGAGCATCCTTTCATGACCGATCCGAATCCTGGCAGCCACGTCAGGCACGTGATCGGAGTCGTCTCAGGAAAGGGCGGTGTCGGCAAGTCCTTTGTGACCGGCGCCATTGCCAACGCCCTGAGAAAGCAGGGCCATGCGGTCGGCATCCTGGATGCGGATATCACAGGCCCTTCGATTCCGAAGATGTACGGGGTCCACGGGCCCTCCTATGCGACAGAGGACGGGGCTTATCCTGTTGAGTCGGCCGAAGGAATGAAGATCATGTCCATCAACCTTCTCCTTGATGATGACACCCAGCCCGTGGTCTGGAGAGGGCCGGTCATTGCCAATACCGTGAAGCAGTTCTGGACAGATATCATCTGGGGTGACCTGGACTACCTGCTGGTGGATATGCCGCCCGGAACAGGAGACGTGCCCCTCACTGTCTTCCAGTCCCTGCCTATTGACGGCATTGTCATCGTCACATCTCCCCAGGAGCTCGTGTCCATGATTGTCAAGAAGGCCTACAATATGGCGGAGATGATGAAAGTGCCCGTCCTTGGCGTAGTGGAGAATTACTCCTATGTCGAGTGCCCCCACTGCGGAGAGCATATAAGTGTCTTCGGCGAGAGCCATATTGAAGAGACAGCGGCTGAGCTCGGCATCGATGTTCTTGCAAAACTCCCCATGAATGCGGATTTTGCTGCGGCCTGCGACCGGGGGGACTGTGAGTCCATTGACAGCGCGCTCTTCAACAAGGCAGTAAAAAAGCTGGAAGCTCTGGCATAAGGACCGGAAAAGTCCGGCGGTGTTCGTAATTTGTCCGGTCTGTCGGGCATTATCAAAATTTTATAAAGATAAAAATTTCTTTATACTTCGTTCGATTTTCGAACAGGGTATAAAGAAAAAATTAAGAGAAGAGGCAAATCCTGAAAGTTTTATTAAACAGAAGTCTCTTCTCTTGTTTTTTGTCCTTCTGCCTGCTATAGTGCACCTATCTCAATCAGCGGGACATTTCAGAAATTCTTACATTCTTTTATCCGATTCTATTTTTTATCGTCCCCGATTTCCCCAGATACAGGCTGTTCTCCTTAGGCAGGCCGGGCAGGAGAAGGCAATATTGGCAATTGCCCGGCGCTTTACATTAGTCATGAAGGAGAAAATATGGCAGGAGAGCACCCGATTCGACGGGAGGACTGGGCAGACTGCTTCGGTCCCCTCTATAAGTTTCTGATTGACGACGACATCACGGATATTGACTGCACGGGAAGCAGTGTCGTCCTCGGAATGGCACAAGGCCAGAGGCAGCAGGCGGCGGAGACAAGGTTGCCGGAGGACTTTGCGGAAGCCTTGGCCAAATGCATTGCCACATCTGTTTCCAGGCCTTTTGACCGGGAACATCCGGTGCTGGAGGCCGGCATTGAGTCCCTGAGGATTACAGCAGTGCATCCGGCTGCCTCAGAAGGAGGGGGCATTCTGTCCATTCGCAAAGCCCTGCCAAGGCTGCGGCTTTCAGAAGAGACAGCGGTTCGGGACGGCTTCTGCAGTGAGGAAATTCTTGAGCTGCTGAAGAGTTTCGTAGAAGCTGGTTTGTCCCTCTGCGTCACGGGGGAGGCCGGGGCAGGAAAGACAGAGTTTGCCCGCTTCCTGTCCACTTTCATTCCGGCAGGTGAGAGGGTCGTGACCATAGAAGAGACGGGGGAGTGGCATTACAGGAACCTCGCCCCGGACCGGGATACAGCGGCCCTGCTCACAGGCCCCGGCATGGACTATGCGAAAGCTCTACGGACAGCCCTTCACCTCAATCCTTCGTGGCTTCTCTTTGCAGAGGTTCGGGGCGGAGAAGTAAAGCAGCTCATGGATGCCCTCTCCTCAGGCCTGAGTACGATCACGACGACGCATGCCGGGGATGTGCGGCAGATTCCGGCCCGCCTGGCCCGGCTGGCAGGTTCCCGGAGCGGGGGAGAGGGATTCCTGAACGACGTCTACACTTATCTCGATGTAGGCATCCGTGTAAAGAAACGGACGGTGGCCTGTGCCGACGGGAGCCGACGCATTATACGATCTATAGACCAGATTGGTCTTTTCGTGAGGGAGGATGGGAAGAATGACTGCACTATGCTGGTAGAGGGGGGACAGATGGTCCAGGGAGCTCTACCGGCAGAGGTGCAGGAATTGCTGCAGTCATCAAAAAGAGAAGAAGTGCAGCCGGTTCTTCCGGATCCGAAAGAAGAGGAGTTGGCAGACGAGCCTGTTCCTGAGGAAGTGAATATTGACGAAGAGGAGGCAATTCGTTTCTCCGCGGACAAGATTACCATCACTACGCCTGTCACAGATGAACAGAAGACTGCCGAACAGGAGCGGATGGAGGAAATTATGACGGAAATCTTCCGTCTGGGAAAAAATGGGCGGACATGTCTTGGGAGCAAATCCCTTATAGAAGGGGCGGCTTCGGGGTGAGGTTTATATGTGGCGGTTCGGAGAACGGCATATAGTGAATCTGCTTTGAATATAGGGAGGTATAAGGCATGAAAGAAGTAATAAAAAACTTTTGGGGTGCAATTCTGACGGCTCTGACAGGAGCTATGGTCATGTGCTTCATTTTTACCGGTGCACTAACTGTTTCAACAGGAATGTCCGGCTTTTCCAGCCGCTCCTATGCCAGGGAAGAGTCTGTCGATTCGGAAGACCTTGTGGCTGCTGTTCATCTGAGATGCGGAGAGGCTGTGGCAGCGGAGGGCCTCATTAAGTCCCTGTCCGGGCAGGAGTATGGAGTCCGGGTACGAAAGGTGGAGCTCTGCTCCGGAGCGGATGCCGGCCGTGATGTGTCGGAAAGGGCGGTTTCAGAGGATGGCAATGAAGTGACATTTCCGAAAAGCGGGGCTTACAGGGTCAGCCTTTATATAGGCCGGGACAGCGGAGCCTATACGGAAGAGACGTTCTATTATGCGGTGGAGGAAGCCGGCCCGGCAATTGTCTGAATATTTCGAATGAGCCTCTCCCGGACTTAAGATATGGTATGATTGAAAGGACATATCGGAAGCCTTTACAGGGAGAAAATACATGCATTACTGCATAGGAGACGTGCACAGCTGTCTTGACGAGCTGACAGCTGTAATAGAAAAGATATATGCAAGGGACCCGGAGCCTGTCATCTATCTCATGGGAGATATCATAGACCAGGGGCCGAAGATGGCGGAGACCCTGAAGTGGGCAATGGAGAATGTCACGGAAGACGGCCCCATCCGCTGTCTCCGGGGAAATCATGAGGAGGAGGTCCTGCTCTGGTACCGGAAATACTTGGAGTGGCAGAGCGAGTCAGTCCGTACCCTTTTTCCGCCGGAGTCCAAGTATGATTTCTACCGCCGCCTGCAGAAAGAGTGCGATGTGACGGAGGAGCTTCTGGATCGGATTGCAAACTTCTTCCACAGCCTCCGGTATTCCGATGAGCTGGTTGTCGACGCGGCTCCGGAGACCGGACGAAAGAAGGTTCACTATTACCTGGCCCACGCATGGTACTCTGTGTCCGAGGAAAAGGATTCGGAACGGCAGCGGTGGATCAATCTCTACGGCCGATCCTGCGATGGCATTTCTCCTTTTGAACTCAAGAAGTACGAGAGCATGTATCCGGACGAGATTCCGGTTGTGGTCTGCGGTCACACCCCGACCATTTCAGCTGTCTACGTTTCAAGTAAGTCCGATGTGCCGGGCGTCAATCGCCCGGGCATGACCGGCTACCGGCCCCACGCCATCTTCACGGACGGGGGCTGCTTTCACTACGGGCGGGTGCCCGAATACCCCTGCATGCTCTGTGCCGTCTGTCTGGAGACCCTGGAGGAAATCTATCCCTCCGGCGTTTCCACCCGCATGACCAGCTACAAGGTCCTCTCCATACGAAAAGAGCAGGCCAAGCTCACAAAGGAAGCTGTGCCTGCCCTGTCCCAGCAGAATCTGAAAAAGTTCTATGAGAAATATTATTCTGCTTATCTCATGACAGAGAATCCTTTTCGGACGGAGCTTCTGTCTTTTCTCCCCAGTTCTCGGGAAGGCGGATGCTGACCTTCTTGACCCGCTTTCTGCCCGTCTCCTTGACCCGAAGCAGTATGCCTTCCTTTGTGACGTAGGTTTCTCCGGTTTCGGGGAAGTGGTCGAAGAGACCGGTGAGGTAGCCGCCAATGGTGTCGTAGTCCTCTGACGTGAAGTCGAGATCCAGGGCATCGCAGAGGTCTTCAAGATTTGTAGTGCCCAGGACGTCGTACTCGTTCTCTCCGGTCTGTACGATATCGTCCTCTTCATAGGTATCGTACTCGTCCCGGATTTCCCCGACCAGCTCTTCCAGCAGGTCTTCAAGAGTAATGAGTCCGGCCACGGCTCCGTACTCGTCCTTCACGATGGCCATGGAAATGGACTTGGTCCGCATCTCGTCGAAGAGCTCGGCGCAGGCCTTGTGGTCGAAGGTGAAGTAAGGCTCCCTTAGGCAGCGGCGGACGGAGAAGGGCTTGGTCCGGTCCATGGTCAGTAGGTCCTTCATATTGATGATGCCGATGATGTGGTCGATATCCCCTTCGTAGACAGGGTAGCGGGTGTACATGTGCTCTGCGAAGATTTCCATGAGTTTGTCGTAGGACCAGTTGGCGTTGACGGCCGTCATGTCGATACGGGGAATCATGATTTCCTTGGTCTCGGAATTTGAAAAGTCGAAGATATTGTGGATATAGTCCTTTTCGTCGTCCTCAATCGTGCCGCTCCGATGGCCTACGTCTACGATGGTCTTAATTTCTTCCTCAGTCACGGCTCCGGGCTTTTCATCCGAACGAACGCCGAAGAGGCGGAGGACTCCTTCTGAAATCTTCCGGAAGAAGATGATGAAGGGGGTCAGGACGACCATGAGGGCCCAGATGGGCTTGGCATAGCGCATGGCCAGGGGGAAAGCCCGGATAGTGGCCAGGTTCTTCGGCGTGATTTCACCGAAGATCAGAATCAGGAAGGTCAGAATTCCGGTGGCGATTCCGGCCCCCACGCTTCCTACGAGGCCGATGGCAACGGTCGTCGCCAGAGAGGAAGCCGAGATGTTTACGATATTGTTCCCGATGAGGATGGCTGTCAGCATCTTCTGCGGCTCCTTCAGTACCTTGAGAAGAGCCTTTGCCTCATCCTGCAGGTCGCTTTCGTCGTCCTCTGCAATCGTCATCACGCGGATCTTGTTCACGGTGGTGAGGGACGTTTCCGCTGAAGAGAAAAAGAAGGAGAGGGACAGAAGGAGAATCAGAACGATAATCTGAACAATGAGTGTAGTCATGGTTTCTTTCTATGAATACTGTAAAACACTTATTTGGAGCGCTGTGTTAAGTATCG
>JAZASQ010000001.1:0-173133 GCA_036343235.1 Lachnospiraceae bacterium | reverse complement strand
CGGAGAGTACGCTGAACTTTTCAATGTGCAGGCGAAATACTACCAGGAAAATACGGCAGAGGAGGCGCAGGCATGAAGGATAAAAAAGCGATAAAAAAGATGACCCTTCGGGACATGCTTTCCTACGTCTCTTTTCAGGCGAAAGGCTTTCCGCAGATCCGTATCTTTCTCTTTTTCGGGGCAGTTAGCGGGGCGCTCATTTCCTACGTGAACAGCTTCCTCTATGCCGGCATATTAAACGACCTCCTAGCGGGAGAGTACGCCGGCGCCCGGCAGGCAGCGATACAGCTCGTGATTATTGTCCTGATTCTCGGCCTTGTGTCCTCCCTGGCTCATGCGGCCTATCAGATTTCCACCTTTCCCAGTACATTCCGGACGAAACAAAGAACAAATGAAAAATCCTATACTATGAGCTACGCGCGGATGGAGGATGAGGAGACTCTGCGGAAGATCCGACGGATCCGGGACGGGGAAAACGGACACGGGGGAATCCCGGAGCAGCTTATGAGTATCTACGACTATCTGCAGAGTCTGACAACCATCGTCTGTGCCATCGCCTTTCTCATATTTCTCGTTGCGAAGACTGATTTTTCAAAAGAGAAGATGTACGCCTTCCTTCTTTCGACGGCTGCCATGGTGCTTTCTTTTGCTCTTGTTCTTTTCGTACAGAAAAAGACGGCTGCGAAGGTCGGGGAAGAAAACGTCGCAATGAACCGGAAAAATGAAAAGTACAACAGCTTCGTCCTCTATACGAATGCCCTGATTCTTGACGAATCCTCCGCTCCGGACAAGGTACTCTATGATTTAAAAGACTATCTTTACAACAAGGACATGACCTTTGCTGTCGTCGCCCGTTCCTACGGGAAGTTCGGGGAGTTTGTAGGGTCGATGAACGGAATCACCGCTTTCTGCTTTGAACTTCTGGCCGGCTTGGCCTATGTCGTCATTGCCCTGAAGGCTATTGCCGGCTCCATTACGGTCGGGGAAGTCCTGATGTTTGCCGGGGCGGTCATTACGATGATGGACAGCATCCGGAAGGCGGTTCACCATCACATCAATATCAATTACAGCGATGAGTACTTAAAGACATATGAAGCCTTCATAAATGACACCGACATGGACTATGACGGAACCCTGCCTGTCGAGAAGCGGAATGACAATGAGTACAGCCTCGAGTTTCAGAATGTCTCCTTCAAGTATCCCGGGGCAGAGGAATATGTACTCAAAGATATTAATATCAAATTCCGCATTGGAGAAAAACTGGCTCTGGTAGGCCTCAACGGGGCAGGAAAGACGACCCTCATCAAGCTTCTGCTCCGCCTCTACGAACCGACGGAGGGGCAGATTCTCCTGAACGGAATCGATATCCGCCTCTACGATTATCGCGAATATATGACTATTTTCGGGGTTGTCTTCCAGGATTACCAACTTTTCGATTTTCCTCTTGATGAGAATATCGCCTGCTCCGAAGAACCGGACGAAAAGCGGGTAGCCGAGGTTCTGGAGAAGGTGGGACTGACCGAGCGGGTTGCCAAGATGAAGAACGGCGTCCACACGGTCCTTTCCCACGAAACGGCGGAAGAGGGGGAGAACCTGTCCGGAGGCGAGGCCCAGAAGGTAGCCATTGCCCGGGCTTTATATAAGGACGCTCCTTTCGTCATATTAGATGAACCGACAGCCGCCCTCGACCCCATTGCGGAGGCGGAAATCTATGAAAACTTCCGGGAACTCGTCGGGGACAAGACTTCCATCTATATTTCCCACCGAATGTCGTCCTGCCGTTTCTGTGACCGCATTATCGTTCTTTCCGACGGCGGAATCGCGGAGGAGGGCACCCACGAGGAGCTTCTGCAGGAAGACGGTCTCTATGCCGAGCTCTATAACACTCAGGCCCAGTACTATCAGACGGCCTGAAAATTCAGCCTTACACGCATATATAGACATTCCCGGCTTCCGGTATTTTGGAAGCCGGGATTTTTATGCCTTCATTACATCCGGCGCCCACTCATGTCTCTGAAATTTTTCAGGATTTCCTATTGACATAACTGTTCATATGTAGTATATATACACTATAAACAGGAATAACAAAAGAAACAGGAAGGACAGATTTGGACTATGAAACAGAAGGAAGTGTGAATACATGAAAATTATGCAGACAAGCGGGGTGCCCATCTACCGGCAGATTGCAGCTGCCTTTCAGGAGGACATCCTCTCGGGAAAAATGAAGGAGGGGGACTACCTCCCCTCCATCCGGTCCCTGGCGGCAGACCTCAAGGTCTCTGTCATCACAACCATGAAGGCCTATGAAACTCTTGAAGAGGAAGGTCTTGTCACGGCCGTGCAGGGCAAGGGCTTCGTGGTGAATGCCCGGAACTCCGATATGGTTATAGAGCAGTACCGGCGGGAGATCGAGAAGAATCTCTCCGTCGCTGTAAAGAAGGCCAAGACTGCCGGCATCGCGAAGACCGAGCTCAAGGAGACCATTGATGTCTTCTGGTCCGGCGAAACGGAAGAGTGAGTTGAAATAGGCAAGATTGCTGACCTCTATGGATGAGCAGTACAACTGAATGAGTTTGAAAATGGATTTGAAAGGATTTTTGAATTATGAAAGACGTTTCGTATTGCCTGATGACGCGCAATCTGAAAAAGTCATATAAGAAGAAGTTTACGTTGGATATTCCGAAACTCATGATTCCCCAGGGTTTTGCCACTGCCCTGATCGGGGAGAATGGGGCCGGAAAATCGACGCTTCTGAATTTCCTCTCCGGCATCCGGGAGGACTACGAAGGCGACATGGAGTTCTTCGGGAAGTACAGTGATAAGGATAGAGATAAAGCTGACTGCCCTGTGCGGGAGATGATCGGCTATACAGGCTCCGGCTACTACTATATGCCTTCCTGGACCATCGAGGGAGTCGGAGAGATTTCCGAGCTCCTCTTTGACAGCTTCCGCAAGGACCGCTTTTACGAGCTCGTCCGTTCCATGCGGATTGACCCGATGATTCCCGGAAAGAGTCCCAAGGTAGCCACCCTGTCCGACGGCAATCGCATGAAGCTCGAAATCGCAGGCGTTCTGGCGCGGGACACAGACCTTCTTCTCATGGATGAGCCTGCGTCTCCTCTCGACCCGCTGGCAAGAGATGAGCTATGCAGCGCAATTCAGAAGTATATCAATGAGGGAAACGGAGAGCGGTCCGTCTTCTTTTCCACCCACAATATTTCTGACATGGAGTCTGTGACGGACTACGCCATCATCATGGATGAGGGAAAGATTGTGGAAGAGGGCTGGGTCGAGGACCTGAAGGAAAAGTACATCGTCGTCAAAGGCGAAGCCGCTGCAGCGGAAAAGGTCCGTCCTTACATCTTCACGGAAAATGCAGGCGAGTACGGCTTTGAAGGCATCGTCCTTGTAGAGCAGGCGGATGCTCTCGCCGGTTTTGACGTGAAAATTGAGCGGCCGACCCTGTCCCAGATTGCGGTCGCAGTCATGAAGCACGAGAGGGAGAAGGCAGTATGAAAGAATGGTTGAAGGCTTATATGGCTTCTACCTGGAAGACCTACCGGATCGTGATGTTCGCAGTGTACCCGCTGGTTCTCCTGTTCCAGCGTCTCATCAGCATTGCCATGATGACACTGAATGCCGGTGATCCGGATTTCAATCCGTATCTCATTTTTGCAATGCTGGAGGGCTTTGGAGCTATGACCATTTTCCTCTTTGAAGCGCTCAGTGATATCTGGCTCTTTCCAGGCGTCTATTCGAAGGACACAGGATTTGCGGCACTTCCCCGGACTTCCCTGCTTGGGAAGAAAGTGATAGTCGGAACTGTCAAAGGGGATTTGGCACGGAGTATTTTCATGACAGTCCTTTTCTTTGTGAGCGGCGTCATCGGACCGGCCCTGTCGATGCAGGAAGACCTGGAGAAATTTATGATTCTTGCTCTGGGATTTCTTGCTGTGGCGCTGGCTGCTGTAGAGGCGGCTGTCTTCTGGCTCCGCCACATCACGAATATGTCCCTGGCCGGTCTGCCGCTTATGGTGGTATATCTCACTTCCGTGCTTTCGCTTGCCGGTTTCACTGTTCTCGCAGTCACCCGCCTCGATACGGCCGGGGGGATGGTTTTCTTTGCGGAGATTGCGATTGTCGCTTTGTTTGCTGCCTTTCTGCGGGTAAACATCCGGAAGGCGGAGAGTGTATATGACGCCGGATTTTCGGCTGAGGAGGAAAAATGAAAAAGAATGTATTATCCTGGAAGGACTGCTACAAGCTGATCCGCTACTGTCCCCAGTGGAAGAATGTCTGGATCATGTGCCTGTGCTTTCTGGGCTTCGGTATCTTCATGGACATCGCATGGAAAGGAAGGTTCTGGCCCGGGCCCCTCATGCTTTCCATCATTCCGGCTATGTCCGTGAGCCTCCTGCCGCCTATGGCGACGCCCGGCCTGGCCGCTTCTTCCCGCAAGGCCCAGGACATCTTTACCAAGACCTACCCGATACTCTACGGACTGACGGACCTTCTCGGCATGACCATCATCATTGCGACCCGATTCGTCTGGCTGGCTCTGGGAGTGGAAGAGGAGGAGATTGCCTACTGCCTCCTCTGCGTTTCCTTCTACAATATTCTCTGCGGAATCTATGTGCCGATCTTCTATAAGCACCCGGTCATTGCCTACATCATCCTATTTGCCGTCTGCGGAACGAGCGGCTACTTCCTCGGGTACAATACCGGAGAATCTCTTGCCCTGAACGCCATTCAAGTGCCCTTTGCTTTTTCTCTGGGCGGGGCCATTGTCATTGCCCTGCTGTCGAGCATCGCTGCAGCACTTCTCATGGCAGCACTTTCCTACGCCATGCGCAAGCGTCCCGTGCCGGACATGGCCATCAAGACCTATATGAAGTAAGCAAATATAATTTCATACGAAATAGAAAAACAGCCGGCTGTGCGGAAAGGCACGGCCGGCTGTTTTCAAGCATTTTTTCAGGGCAGGAAACGGACTGCTGTACAGCACGTTTAAAAATTCACTCTGTCAGGCTGTTGAGGAGGGCCGCTAGGCTAGCGTCCGAGTGGCTCTTCCAGTTGAAGCAGATGAGGTCTGCTATTTCCTTTGCGGGAACGGGAAATGAGAGGTCGACGGTGTCGATGCCGCCCTCGTTTTTCTTCAGGCGGACGAAGAAGCCCCCGTCCCGGGCAGGCACAGTATCGGCGAAGTAGGTGCACTCGGCCTTGACTTTGATATTGAGGCGCTTCAGGTAGTTCCGGATGTCCTTTTCCATCTCGGAAGAAAGGCGGTCAGAGAGGGCAGCATAGGTCTTTTCCCCGTCCGCTGTGATGGCGTAAGCCGTCTCGCTCCCGTCTTTTGATGCAGTGAGAAGGCCGGAATCCAGCAGTGATAGGATGACCGGGTTTATTTCCCAGTAGTCCGTCAGCTTTTCCTCTGTGAAGAAGTCAGTAATCTCAGCTGTCTTCAGGGAAGTCTTCGCAATGTCCAGCATGGCGAGGATGGTGATTTTGTAGATGATATTGGACTCAGCCATTGATGTGCTCCATGACGGCTTTCGATACGACGTCGGCAACTCTCGGGTCAAAGGCTTCGGGCAGGACGTGGTCGGCGTCGAGTTCTTCGGGGGATACAAGGGAGGCAATGGCTTCAGCGGCCGTCAGCTTCATTTCTTCCGTGATGGCCTTGGCATGGCCTTCGAGGGCACCCTTGAAGATACCGGGGAAAACGAGGACATTATTGACCTGGTTGGGAAAGTCGCTTCTCCCCGTGCCGACGACTTTTGCGCCTGCGGCTTTGGCCAGGTCCGGCATGATTTCCGGGGTCGGATTTGCCATGGCAAAAAGGATAGCATCCCGGTTCATAGACCGGACCATATCTTCCGTGACAAGACCGGGAGCGGAGACGCCGACGAAAATGTCTGCATCTTTTATGATATCAGAAAGGGTGCCGGAGACGTCGTCTTTATTTGTCCACTGCAGCATCTCCTTCGTGGCCCAGTTCAGGGCCGGGTGAGCGGAGCAGATGACCCCGTCCTTATCGGACATGATGATGTTTTTGAATCCGTACGTCAAAAGCAGCTTTGCTATGGCGATGCCGGCCGCACCGGCCCCGGACATAACGACTTTCACGTCTTCCTTTTTCTTGTTGACGACTTTTAATGCATTGATGATGCCGGCGAGGACGATGATGGCTGTTCCATGCTGGTCGTCGTGGAAGACAGGGATGTCGAGCTCTTCCTTGAGTCTCCGCTCAATTTCGAAACAGCGGGGGGCCGAGATGTCCTCGAGGTTGATGCCGCCGAGGCCGGGGGCAATCATCTTCACGGTTTTTACAATCTCGTCCGGATCCTGGGTATCGAGACAGATGGGGAAGGCGTTGACCCCGCCGAATTCCTTAAAAAGTACACATTTTCCTTCCATGACGGGCATGGCCGCGTAAGGGCCGATGTTTCCGAGGCCGAGGACGGCGGAGCCGTCGGAGACGACGGCGATGGTGTTCTGCTTGATGGTATAGGTATAGGCTGCGGACCTGTCCTTTGCAATGACCCGGCAGGGGGCCGCGACGCCTGGAGTATAGGCCAGGGCCAGGTCCTCCCGGGTCTTTACCGGACATTTCGCAACGGTATCGATTTTCCCCTTCCACTGCTCGTGCAGTTCCAGGGCTTTTTCATCGTTTGTCATAATATTCTTCCTTCCTTTTACCGGGCCAGTTTATCATTATTCATAAGGCCTTTCAAGCCGGCAGAAAATTCGGAATGTTTTACGAAATTTGTAAAACATGTCGGATAAAAATTGTGTACATTTTCACTATTGTAAAAGTTCTGAAAATCCTTATAATCTCTCTTATCAATACGAGGAGGCATTGAACGGACAGCAGTCTGTCAGTGCTTCTTTTTTTATTGATACACCGGCCGCATGCCGGCGGAAAAAGCATACATTCATCGATTGCAAAGGCGCAGGGTCCGTTTTCGGGCTTTGCGCCTTTTCTCTTTGAATGGGAGTGGAAGAAAGGAGAATTTCACTATGAAGAAGAAAGTTCTAAGCGTACTTCTCGCAGGAATCATGGCTTTCGCCATGGCTGCCTGCGGGTCATCCGGCTCGGGCAGTTCGGGGAGCAGTGATTCCTCATCATCTGATTCCTCTTCGGGAGACAGTATAGTGATCGGCTCCATCACTCCCAATACTGGCGGATTCGCAACCGCCGGTCTCGCCTGTGTCAACGGCATGGACCTGGCTGTCGAGGAAATCAACGCTGCCGGCGGCATCAATGGCAAACAGGTCGAGATGAAGCATATGGATGACCAGATGGATTCCACCGAGTGCCTGAACGCCTTCAACTCCCTGGTGGCGGACGGTGTTTCCTGCATTGTCGGGTCACTTGCTTCCTCCAATACTTCGGCCATCACAGATGCGGCAAACGAGGAGGAGACGGTCCTCATTACGCCTGCATCAACTGCCGATTCCATCACGACGGAAGATGACTACGTATTCCGGGCCTGCTACGCCGATTCCTTCCAGGGGGCCATCGCAGCCGCCTATGCAAAGCAGCAGGGTTACACCGATGTCGGCGTTGTCTACTGCGCATCCGATACCTACTCCAAGGGTCTCTATGATTCCTTCAAGGCAGCCTGCGAGAAGTACGGCATCAATATCGCAGCAGAAGAATCCGTGGCGACCATGGATGTTCAGGACTATACGAACCAGTTCACATCTATGGTAAACGCAGGCGTTGATTTCGTATATGCGCCTTTCTACTATGACTCTGTAGGACCTTACGTCATCCCTCAGGCCAGAGCCGCCGGCTATACCGGAATCATCATGGGCGAGGACGGCTATGACGGAACACAGGGGTATGTAGCAGAAGGCACGGACCTTTCCGTATACAACAACGTTCTCTGGACAAACCACTTTGATCCTTCCGGAACGGAAGAGAAGGTTACCGCCTTTACAAAGGCTTATCAGGACAAGTTCGGCGAAGATCCTATTTCCTACGCGGCCCTCGGTTACGACTGTATCTATATGCTGAAGCAGGCTATGGAAACGGCAGGCTCTGAAGAGGCTTCCGCAGTTCGGGATGCCCTGGCCGATACCTCCGCAGTATATGATTGCGTCACCGGAAAATTCAGCCTGGATGAGACCGGTACTCCTGTCAAGGGCGCCGTCATCATCGAGTTCTACGCAGACGGGGACAAGATTTCCACAAAGCTGAAGGATACCGTAGACGAGCTTCCTGAAAGCTGAAAAATAGATTAGCAGGCTGAGATGTTTTCCTGTTGTCAGCCGTTTTTTCCTCAGACTCCCGCAGGAGATGTCCTGCGGGGGAAAGAGGATTTTTGAGTTGTGCTAAGGAGGTGAATCGAATGACGACTTTCATTCAGACCTTAATTGTAGGCCTGCGGCTGGGCAGCATGTACGCACTTGTAGCCCTTGGCTACACTATGGTTTACGGTATTATCCGCCTTTTGAACTTCGCCCACGGCGACTTCATCATGGTCGGCGGATATGCGATTATTTTCTCGGTTCCGGCAGTCAAGGCCATGGGACTTCCCATTTGGGTGGCTGTCTTTCCGGCCATCATTGTCTGTGCCCTTGTAGGTATGGGAACGGAGCTTGTGGCCTACCGGCCCGTCCGAAAAAACGGGACGGCCATGTCAGCCTTAATTACGGCCATTGCCATGTCTCTTTTCCTTGAGAACCTGGCCCAGGCCATTCCGGCTATCGGCCCCAACCCCAAAGTGGCGCCTCAGATTTTTCCTTCGTCCGGTATCAAAATCGGCAAGGTCACGCTGGATTCCTCGACTATCCTCACCATCATCATAGGACTGGCCGTCATGCTGGGGCTCTACTTCTTCATACAGAAGACGAAGATCGGCCGGGCCATGCGCTGCGTCTCCGAGGACAAGGAAGCGGCCACCCTCATGGGTATCAATGTAAATAAAACCATTCTAATTACTTTCGGTATCGGGTCCGGACTCGCCGCTGTGGCATCGCTCATGTACATATCTGCCTATCCCAAGGTATTCACGACGCTCGGCGTCATGCTCGGCCTGAAGGCATTTGTAGCGGCTGTTCTCGGCGGCATCGGCATCATTCCGGGTGCCATGTTGGGCGGCATCGTCATAGGGCTTGTGGAGTCCTTCACGATGAGCTACATCTCATCGAGCCTTTCCGACGCCTTCGTGTTCCTGATCCTGATTGTCGTTCTTCTGATCAAGCCCGCCGGGCTTCTTGGTAAGAACGTCGGTGAGAAAGTCTGAAGAGGGGAGGGTACTTATGACACTTCGAAAAATGAATCAAAAAGGCTTCGTGGTAAACACCATAGTCCTTGCCGCCCTCTTTTTTCTCCTTACATTGCTTTCCAATACCGGGGCAGGGAAGGGGAGCTTCTTCCGCCTGGTTCTGACTCCGTCCCTCTGGCAGTGCGGGTACTTAATCATTCTGGCTACGTCCCTGAACATGGTCCTCGGCTTCATGGGGCAGCTATCCCTTTGCCACTGCGCCTTCATGGCTATAGGGGCTTATACAGCGGCCCTGATGTCCCTGGCCTTTCAGCGGGCCGGAGTCTTTAAGAAACCTGAGGGAGCCCTCTTCATACTCATCATGTTCCTGTCCATCATCTGCGGAGGCCTTCTGGCGGCGGCTTTCGGATTTGTTGTCGGCATTCCTGCTCTCAGGCTGAAGGGCGACTACCTTGCCATCATTACCTTGGGCTTTGGAATGATCATCATCAATGTCATCAACAACCTTCCCTTCTGTGGACAGGAAGGCCTCGCACAGGGCTCGGCCGGCTCCTCTCTATATAAGAACGGTCTCGGCTTCGGTATGAAGACGAAGGTCACATATCTCTGGGTGGCCATCCTGCTTACGATTCTGACCGTTGTCATGATGTTTAAGTACGTTCGGAGTAAGTACGGGCGGGCCATTCAGGCCATACGGGATGATGAGATCGCGGCGGCGGCGTCCGGCATCAACACAGCCCATTACAAGGTCCTGACATTTGCCTATTCCGCCTTCTTTGCAGGGATTGCCGGAGGCTTATATGCCTGCGCCAATGGCTCTATTTCAAGTTCCTCCTTCGCATTCACCAACGGCGGTATCTTAAACTCCGTATTCTCCGTCGTCATGGTTGTGCTCGGCGGCATGGGTTCCATGACAGGTTCCGTTGTAGCGGCTGTGCTTATGTTCTTCATCAACTACGAGATCAAGAACGGGGCCTGGGTGGCTTATCTGCCCGGCGGCATTCAGGGTGTTTTCCAGTATCCCATGCTGGTCTATGCCTTTGTTCTCATTATCGTCATCCTCTTCCGGCCCAAGGGTATCTTCGGTGACTATGAGTTCTCCCTCGTACATCTGAAGGAGGACATAGAAAAGCACAAAGCCCTGAAGGCCCGGGAAAAGGCTGAAATGAAGGAGGTGTGAGGCATGACGGAAAAAGAGAGAAACGAAACTCCTGTGCTTGAGACCCGGGGCCTCGGCATTTCCTTCGGCGGTCTGCAGGCCGTATCGGATTTCGATATCAAAATCTATAAGGGCGAGCTCATCGGCCTCATCGGACCCAACGGGGCAGGCAAGACAACTGTTTTCAACATGCTGACCGGGGTCTATAATCCCACGGAAGGAACCGTCTATCTCGACGGCCGTGCCCTGAACGGGAAGAAGCCCTATGAGTTCGTCTCGGCCGGCGTTGCCCGGACCTTCCAGAATATCCGTCTTTTTAAGGATATGTCCGTCCTCGACAATGTCAAGGCTGCCTGCACGAAGGACATCACCTACAATCTCATCGACGCAACATTCCGGACAAAAAAGTACTGGGAAGCTGAGCAGGCCGTCGAAGACAAGGCCCATGAACTCCTGAAAATTGTAAACCTCGACGACAAGGCCTCCTGGAAGGCCTCGAACCTGCCCTACGGGGCCCAGCGGAAACTGGAGATCGCCAGAGCCCTCGGGACCGACATGAAGATTCTTCTTCTCGACGAGCCGGCGGCCGGCATGAACCCGACAGAGACGGAAGAACTTTTGTCCGTCATCACCACAATCCGCAAGGAGTTCGGGATCGCCATATTATTAATCGAGCACGATATGTCCCTCGTCATGAAGGTGTGCGAGCGCATCAAGGTCATTGACTACGGACAGACCATTGCATATGGACTTCCGGAAGAGATAGCAAACGACAAGCGGGTCATTGCAGCTTATCTCGGAACATAAGGAGGAGAGACTTATGCTGGAAGTGAAAAATCTGAATGTATTCTATGGAGCCGTTCACGCCATCAAGGGTATTTCTTTTACGGTAAATGACGGAGAGCTCATCTCCCTGATCGGGGCCAACGGAGCCGGGAAGACGACAACATTGCATACGATATCCGGCCTTATCAAGGCAAAGAGCGGGGAAATTCTCCTTGACGGGAAAAATATCCAGAAGGTACCTCCCCACACTCTGATCGATCTGGGCATCGCACACGTACCCGAAGGACGTCATGTCTTCGCCCGCATGAGCGTGGAGGAAAACCTGAAAATGGGGGCCTACACCATGTCGAACCAGAAGAAGATTCAGGAGAATCTTGACAGGGTCTATGAACTCTTCCCCCGCCTCAAGGAACGAAAAAAACAGCTGGCCGGCACCATGTCCGGCGGCGAGCAGCAGATGCTGGCAACTGCAAGGGCCCTGATGACGGACCCGAAAATTGTCCTCATGGACGAGCCTTCCATGGGACTATCGCCCCTGCTTGTCAAGGAAATTTTCGACATCATAAAGACCCTGCACGAAAACGGCAGCACGATTCTACTGGTCGAGCAGAATGCCAAGATGGCTCTGGGCGTTGCGGACCGGGCCTATGTGCTCGAGACCGGAAAAATTTCCATGGAGGGCACGGCAAAAGACCTCCTGAACGACGAACGGGTCAAGAAGGCCTATCTGGGCGCCTGAGAGGAGGGACTTTTATGAGTGGAACAAACTACGTGATCACCATTGCCCGGGAGAAGGGGAGCGGAGGCAATCACATCGCAAAGCTTCTTTCCGATGACCTGCAGATTCCCTATTATGATCGGGACCTCCTCCGGCGGGCATCTGAAGTGTCCGGTATAAATGAGACCCTCTTCGGAAGGGCAGATGAGCGCATCGGTTTCCGTGAGATGATGAGTGCGGCCCAGAGCGTCTATACGGGTGAAATCATTCCGCCGGATTCCAATGACTATGTCTCGACCAAGAATCTCTTCGCCTTTCAGGCCAAGGTCATCAAGGAGATGGCGAAGACCGAGTCCTGTATTATCATCGGCCGTTGTGCCGATTTCCTGCTTTCCGATTATCCAAATGTATTCAGGGTATTTCTGCATGCCCCGCTGGAATTCCGTAAGGCCAGGGTAAAGGCCGACAACGAGACCTTTTCCGACCGGGAGGTTATGAAGCGGATTCATGACTGCGACAAGCGCCGGGCTGACTATTACAAGTACTATACCGGTGACAACTGGTTCGACGCCCGTCATTTCGATGTCTCCCTGGATACGTCCATTCTTGGCGTCGATGAGACGGCGAAGTACATAGAAAAACTCCTTCCCATATTCACAGGGAAAGCGGTTTGATCCGGGGCTGTTTGTGAAGAATTATGACTAATGTAAAACGCGGAGAGGGCAGAGCGCAGTCCTTCCGCAAAAGCAGCGAATCGAGGCATCCATGACAAGAAAACTCGAGGTGTCGGAACTTGCAAAGAACTATCCGGAGTCGGACATCCGGAAGATGTTTGAGTACGCCCGGGAAAATCCGGACATCATCAATATGAGCGCCGGGGACCCGAACTTTGAAACTCCCCGGTACGTGAAAGAGGCGGCAAAAAAGGCTATCGACGACGGCTACACCCATTACTGTCCGACACTGGGTATCCCGGAGCTTCGGACAGCCATTGCCGACATGTATTCTCCTCTCTGGCCGGGGCTTCAGATGCACAATGTGGCTATAGGCGTCGGGGCTCTTGAGTCCATGACTCTGGCCCTTCTGGCAGTCCTCGACAAGGGAGACGAGGTCCTGCTTCCGGAGCCCTACTTTACGAACTATCTTGGCCAGATCATGATTGCCGGCGGTGTTCCGGTCACGGTGCCTGTCAGTGAGGAAAATGATTATATTGTACAGACCGGGGATCTCGAGAAGGCCCTGACTGAGAGGACAAAGGTCATCATCATCAACTCCCCGAACAACCCTGTCGGCAGCGTGATGAAGAAGGAAGATATTCTTGCAGTTGCGGCGTTTGCAAAAAAGCACGACCTTTTCATATTCTCGGATGAGCCATATGACAAGATTGTCTTCGGCGACGACTTCTTCTCCTTTGCAAATGTAGAGGAGGTCCGGGACCGGCTCTTTCTTTTTAACAGCTTTTCCAAGGCTTATGCCATGACGGGCTGGCGCCTGGGCTATGTCATTTTCGACGAAAAGTACGAGCCCTACATCAGCCACATTCAGGAAGGAATGGTATCCTGTGTCAACACTTTCATTCAGTATGCGGCGCTTGCTGCCCTGAAGGGACCCGGAGATGAGCAAAAAGCCATGGTGGCCGAGTATGAAAAGCGGCGGGATATTGCCGTGGCCGGCTTCAACGCCATCCCGGGAATTTCCTGTAAGAACTTCACAGGCAGTTTCTATGCCTTCCTGAATATTAAGGCCTTTGGCAGGTCCTCGAGCGACTTCGCCTGGGAACTCTGCAAAGAGGCCCGGGTATCGACGGTTCCCGGCACGGCCTTCGGGGATTCGGGGGAGGGCTATATCCGCCTGGCCCTGACGACCTCGGCAGAAGACTTAAAAGAAGCCATTCGCCGTATTGATTCCTACGTCCGGAAGGCTTACCCTGATGTCGTATGAATAATGTAAAGCAGGCAGTTCCCTATAAGCGCAAGTGAGGCGGACCGCCTGACGAAATTTTCAGGAATCAGGTGGGCGAATGAAATTATTTTTCTATCAGTTCCGGGATTATGAGGAACTGGAATTTTGCGAGAAGTACAGCAAAGAGTACGGGATAGAGTACGGGACGACACCCCTTTCGCCTTCTCCGGAGACGGCGGAACTCTGCAGGGGCTATGAAGCGGTTTCCATGAATCCTTCCGATATGTCTGCCCCGGTCATTGAAAAGATGCATGAGGCCGGGGTCAAATATATCTGCGGCCGTTCCATAGGGTACGATCACATAGATTTGGCTGCTGCAGAACGGTGCGGCATGCGGGTTTCAAACGCTTCCTATCCACCGGAAGCTGTTGCCAACTATGCCATAATGCTCATGCTGATGTGTCTTCGAAAGATGAATATCATCATGGAAAGGGCAGCAGTTCAGGATTTCACTCTTCCTGGAAAGATGGGACGGGACATTTCCTTCTCTACAGTCGGGGTCATCGGAACCGGGAAAATCGGGACTACTGTCCTCAGGCACCTGTCCGGCTTCGGCTGCCGCCTTCTCTGCTCGGACCCCTATGAAAACGAGGAAGCAAAAAAGTATGCGGAGTATGTTGACTATGATACCCTGTATAGAGAGTGTGACGTAATCACCCTTCACACGAATGCGACGGAAGAGAACTATCACATTTTGAACGCCGATGCTTTTGCCAAAATGAAGGACGGGGTCGTTATCATAAATACTGCCCGGGGCAGTCTCATCGATACGGATGCTTTGATTGACGCCCTCGAAAGCGGGAAGACCGGAGCTGCCGGCCTTGACGTCATAGAACACGAGATGGGACTCTATTACAACAACAAAGTCACGGACGTGATTGCCAACAAGGACTTTGCCCTCCTTCGGACATTTCCCAATGTCGTCATCACTCCCCATACGGCTTTCTATACAAGGGCTTCCATAGAGAATATGGTGAAGAGCGCCTTTGACTCCGCTCTGGCCTTTGAAAAAGGCGAGCCGACATTTCATGAGGTGAAGTTTTAAGGGAAAAACGACTTCTCACATCGTAAACTTCAGATTTGAAATTTTCCTTTATATGGTGTCACCGCCGGTCTGTCCTCCCGGACCGGCGGTATTTTTTGTGCTTCAAAATCCTCTCTTGCAAGTCCTGATTTTTTGGGCTATACTTCGAACAGAAATACGAATTTTGACAGATTCTCTTTTGGCAGAGATATCATTTCAAAACAGCCAATTTCCCACCGTTATCTTTTTGATTTTGTTTAAGAGGGGCTTTTTTCGGCCTTGTCTTGGAAAGACAAATAAAGGGGAGTTTTAATGAACAGAGAACAGTATGAATCGCTGAAGGCAGTGGATCTGAAGGAGATTGCCAAAAGCCGGGGAGTGAAGAACTCCACGAGATACAAGAAGGAGGACCTGATCGAGCTCATGCTGAAGCTCGATGAGGAAGAGGCCGCAAAGGAAAAGGCCCCGGATACAGAGAAGAAAAGCCCTGTTTCCGCAGAAAAAAAACCTCGTAGAAGGCCCGGAAGGCCTGCAAAAGAGCCACGTCCTGCCGGGGAGGTGAAAAATCCTGCTGCGGCCCACGTTCAGGAGAATGCCAAAGCTGCTGTGAATACAGAGGCGGAACATACTTCTGAAACGAAAGAGGAGCCTGCGGTAGACGAGCGGCCGGCTGAAGAGCACCACGAGAAGAAAATTCCCCAGTACGACGATGCAAGGCCCTGCGAGGGGTTCCTTGAGGTACTGACGGACGGTTACGGGTTCCTTCGTTCCAACGGGTTCATGTCCGGGGACAACGACATTTATGTATCCCCTTCCCAGATCCGCCGTTTCAACTTAAAGACCGGGGATGTCGTCACGGGATCCACGAGAAAGAACAATCCCAACGATAAGTTCGGAGCCCTTCTCTATATTGATACCATTAATGGCATGAATCCTGAGGTGGCTTCCCACCGGCCGAATTTCGAGGAACTGACGCCCATATTCCCGAACGAGCGCATCCGGCTTGAAATGCCCGGGGCGCCTCTGGCTGTCCGCATCATTGACTTCATTTCTCCTATCGGAAAGGGCCAGAGAGGAATGATTGTCTCCCAGCCCAAGGCTGGCAAGACGACTCTTCTGAAGCAGATTGCGAAATCCGTGACGGCTCAGTATCCGGATATGCACCTCATCATTCTTTTGATTGACGAGCGGCCCGAGGAAGTCACGGACATGAAGGAATCCGTCACGGGAGAGAACGTTTCCGTCGTCTATTCGACCTTCGACGAACTGCCTGAGCACCACAAGCGGGTTTCCGAGATGGTCATCGCCCGGGCCAAACGTCTTGTGGAGCAGGGAAAGGATGTCATGATTCTCCTCGACTCCATCACCCGTCTTGCCCGGGCATATAACCTCACGGTTACTCCTTCCGGAAAGACCCTGTCCGGCGGTCTTGACCCCACGGCTCTCTACAGCCCCAAGCGTTTTTTCGGGGCTGCCCGGAACATGCGGGAGGGCGGCAGTCTCACAATTCTGGCCACGGCTCTCGTCGATACAGGCAGCAAGATGGATGACGTGGTCTTCGAGGAATTCAAAGGTACCGGGAATATGGAACTGGTTCTCGACCGCAAGCTTTCCGAGAAGCGGGTTTTTCCCGCCATCGACCTGGCCCGTTCATCGACCCGGAGAGAGGACCTACTCCTCACAAAGGAAGAACTCGTGGCGGCGGACTATGTCCGCAAAGCCCTGTCCGGCCTCAAGAAGGAAGAAGCCGGCGAGGCTATTGTCCGCCTTTTTGCCTCTACGAAGTCGAATCTTGACTTTACGAAGAATGTCATTCTGCGCCGGGGCGTATTCTAAGCAGACCAGGCAATTTTTTGCTGAAGAAGTCTTGCACAGTCAGGTGAAAGTACACTTTCTTTCGAAAAAACTCCTTGCTTTTATGTCTCCCCGGTGCTATAGTATGGGAGTTGTTTTACGGGATGTTATCGCGAAAAGTCTTTCGCGCCAATACGGGTAGTCCGGCGGAGACGCCGGGAGACTTTTATTTCTATTATTTTTTGTGAGGTGTTTTATCATGAGAAAGGGAATTCATCCTACCTACTATCAGGCAACCGTTACCTGCAACTGCGGGAATACCTTTGTTACAGGTTCCACAAAGGAAAGCCTGCACGTCGAAATCTGCTCCAAGTGCCATCCTTTCTACACAGGCCAGCAGAAGCAGGCAAAGGCAAAGGGCCGGATCGACAAGTTCAACAAGAAGTACGGCATCACAGAGTAGCATCGGCGGCTGGGGTTTTTGTATCTTTTTATAAGCCCCGCCGGGCCGTAGTATAGCTTTACTTTTGAAAGGCTGAGGTGGGATTTTTCCATCTCAGCCTTAATTTGTGTGGAGAGAGATATGAAATATTCAGGCATCGGCGGGCAGGCCGTCATGGAAGGTATCATGATGCGGAATAGTGACCGCTACAGCCTCTCCGTCCGTCTTCCTGACGGGACGATACATACAGATGTGACCCATGTGAAGGGGACGCCGGCCTTTTTCAAGCTCCCTTTCTTTCGCGGGATGTACGCCTTCTTCGAGTCCCTGATTGTGGGCCTGAAGACCCTCTTTGCCTCGGCAGATTTTGTGGAGGATGACGAGAAGACGAAGAAGAAAAAAGAGGAGAACCCCGAGAAGGAGAAGAGGAAGGAAAATGCCGAGATGGCCGGGACTCTTGTCTTTTCCCTGGTCCTTGCCCTGCTCATATTCCTGGCTCTGCCTTTTTATCTTTCGAAGCTCTTCGGGGCCCTTATCTCTTCACAGACCGTCATTACCCTGATTGAGGGCATCATTCGCATCATAATTCTCATCGCCTATATGGCGGTCATTGCGGGAATGGAGGATATCAAGAGGGTATATATGTACCACGGAGCCGAGCACAAGTGCATCAACTGCGTCGAGCACGGTCTGCCCCTGACAGTAGAGAACGCAAGAAAGTCCACCCGCTTTCATAAACGCTGCGGGACGTCTTTTCTCTTCATCGTAGTCTTCATCTCCGTCTTTGTCTTTGCCTTCATACGGGTGGACAGCCGGCCCCTGCAGCTCATTCTCCGGGTGGCCCTGATGCCGGTCATTGCCGGGATTTCCTATGAATTCCTGCGCCTGGGCGGAAGGAGCGATAACGCTGTCGTCAATTTCTTCGCAGCGCCGGGCCTCTGGCTGCAGCACATTACGACGAAGGAACCGGACGACTCCATGCTTGAAGTCGGAATTGCTTCTGTGAATGCGGTATTTGACTGGAGAAAATGGCAGGAGGAGAATTTCCCGAATGATGCAAAAACTGCAGTCTTCGCGGAAAAAACAGCTTCAGAAAATACGGAGGCCCTGAAGAAGGAGGGTGTCTCATGACTATGGGAGAAGCCCTGGATCTGGGAGAGAGAGAACTTACAGAAGCCGGAATCGAAGACGGGGGCGAGGAGGCAAAGATCCTGCTTTCGGAGCTGACCGGTATCGGACGTCTGGATTTTTTCCTGAAGAAGGAGGAAAGCCTTTCGGAGGATATCAAGCGGCAGTATCTGACCTTTCTCGAAAAGCGGAAGAAGCGGATCCCCCTGCAGATGATTCTCGGCTATACGGAGTTCATGGGCCTTCAGTTTGAAGTTTCCCCGGCCACTCTGGTGCCCCGGGCGGATACGGAGGTCGTCTGCGAGACGGCCCTTTTGTACCTTACGGAGGGAAGCACCATTCTTGACCTCTGCACCGGGACCGGCTGCGTCCTCCTTTCCCTCCTGAAGATGAGGGAGGGAACCAGCGGAGTCGGGACGGATATTTCGGCTGACGCTGTGGAACTTTCCGAAATAAACGCAAAACGGCTGGGGCTTTCCGGACGGGCGAAATTTTTGAAGGGGGACCTGTATGCCCCCCTTCCTGCGGGCAGCTGCTTCGATCTCATCATTGCAAATCCCCCTTATATCAAGTCGGATGTCATAAAAGATCTGATGCCGGAAGTGCGGGATTATGAGCCCAGACGGGCCTTGGACGGCGGAGCGGACGGCCTCATCTATTATAGGAGAATTGCGGCAGATGCGAAAAAATTCCTGGCGCCAAGCGGTCTACTTCTTTTTGAGACCGGCTATGACCAGGGGGAGCAGGTGACGGAAATTCTGAAGGAAAACGGGTTTTCAAATATTATTCTGAAGAAGGACTACGGCGGAAACGTGCGCGTATGCGGCGGTTTTCTGCAGAGGGAGCCATAGAGTCTTTGGACAGTGTATTGTACATAGACTTTACAAGGAGATTTGTATCATGTTTGAGCAGCTAATGGATGTGGAAGCCCGCTACGAGGAGGTCATGCACCTTCTTTCGGAGCCCGGGGCGGCGGACGATGCCAGGCGTTTTCAGAAGCTTATGAAGGAGCAGGGGGACCTGTCTCCCCTGGTCGAAATGTACCGGAACTATCGGAGTGCCTGTCAGGATATTGAAGATTCCAGAGCCCTTCTCTCCGAGGAGACCGATGAGGAAATGCGCGCTCTCTGCAAGGAAGAACTTGCTGACGCGGAGGAGCGGAAAGAGGCTCTGGAAAAAGATCTGACCATCGCCCTCCTGCCCAAGGACAAGAACGATGACCGCAATGTCGTTGTCGAAATCCGGGCCGGGGCCGGCGGGGACGAGGCCGCCCTCTTTGCAGCGGAAATCTACCGCATGTATATGAAGTACGCAGAAGGCCGGGGCTGGAGTGTCCACACGGAAGAAGCCGAGGAGACAGGCATCGGGGGCATGAAGCACGTCAGCTTCACTGTTGACGGGCAGGGAGCATACTCTGTCATGAAGTACGAGTCCGGTGTACATCGGGTGCAGCGAGTGCCGGAGACTGAATCCGGAGGCCGCATTCACACCTCCACGATTACGGTCTGCGTCATGCCGGAAGCTGAGGAAATCGATGTTCCGGAGATTCCGGAAAAGGATATCCGGATTGACGTCATGCGAGCGTCCGGCAACGGGGGTCAGTGCGTCAACACGACGGATTCCGCCGTTCGCCTGACCCACTATCCGACCGGAATTGTCATCTACTCCCAGACTGAAAAATCCCAGCTTCAGAACAAGGCCAAGGCTTTCGAACTCCTTCGGACCAAGCTCTACTATCTTGAGCTTGAGAAACAGCGGCAGGAGAGAAGTGATGCGACTCTTGCCCAGATCGGGACAGGAGACCGGTCGGAGAAAATCCGGACATATAATTTTCCACAGGGGCGTGTAACGGATCACCGGATCAATCTCACCCTCTATAAGCTGGATAAGGTCATGGACGGGGACCTGCAGGAACTAATCGATGCCCTGATGCTGGCAGATCAGGAACAGAAGCTGGCAGCCCAGGCCAGGGAAAGCTGAGAAAGAGACGGAGCGTTGTCTTGAAGCTTTTTAGGCATGCAGATGGTAAGAGGGCATTTTGCATAAAACCCAGTGCACGACTAGGAAAATAGCAGAAATCGTTGCGCTTGCAACATAAAATATACACATGGACGAATATATTATTTGACAGCAGGAAGGCTTGTCGATATACTGAATATTCGCTGGGACATGTAGCAGAAGGGCTTTTTACAGGCCTTTTCAGAACACGAACACTCCGGAACAGGGATATTTTCAAGCATTTCCTGCAAGAGTGATGTTCCGAACCGAAAATAGTTTTTTTTACATTATTTATATACATACATAGAGGAGCAGGAAATGGCAGACATCTGTTTGCAGGTAGAGAACCTGAAGGCCGAAGTCGAGGAGAAGGAAATTCTCCACGGAATCAATCTGACAGTAGGGGCTGGCGAGACCCACGTCATCATGGGACCGAACGGGGCCGGAAAGTCTACTCTGGGTTCGACTCTGATGGGAGATCCCAGATACCATATTACCGAAGGCAGGATTACCTTTAACGGCGAGGACATCACGGGACTTTCCACTGACAAAATTGCCAAAGCCGGCATGTTCATGTCTTTTCAGAACCCCGTCGAGGTGCCCGGTATTACACTTTCAAACTTCATCAAGACCGCGGTTGAAAACCGGACCGGAGAGCGTCTTCGGGCCTGGGATTTCAAGAAGACCCTTGAAAAGACCATGACCGTTCTCAATATGGACCCCTCCTATGCGGAGAGAGACCTGAATGTCGGCTTTTCCGGCGGTGAGAAGAAGAAGGCCGAAATCCTGCAGCTTCTGATGCTGAAGCCGTCTCTTGCCATTCTGGACGAAACAGATTCCGGTCTCGATGTTGATGCGGTAAAGACTGTTTCCGACGGCATTGATGAATACAAGAAGAGTGTGGGCGGAGCCCTTCTTATCATCACCCATTCCACGAGAATCCTTGAGTCACTCAATGTGGACAGGACCCATGTCGTAGTCGAAGGCCGGGTTGTGGCAGAAGGAGATGGCAGCCTGGTTGATGAAATCAACGAGAACGGATTCGAGAAGTACATCCAGAAGTGAGAAGGGGCAGTGCGGATAGGCATTAACAACCAGAATAGTCCTAAAACTGCTTGAGTCATAAGAGAAGAAATATGGCAGAAAACGAAGAAAAGGCAATTGTCGCCGACATCGACCGGTCGATGTATGACTTCCGCTATGAGGAGAAGCCTGAGGACATCTTCAAGGTCGACGAGGGCCTGACTCCGGAAATTGTTGATGAGATTTCCAAGGAGAAGAACGATCCCGAGTGGATGCGCGACTTCCGCCTCAAATCTCTCGAAATCTATAATCAGCTCGAGGTGCCCGAGTGGGGACCTGATATTTCCGGTCTCAATATGGACAATATTGTCACATACATAAGGCCGAAGAAAAACAAGATTGCCTCCGACTGGAAGGAAGTTCCGACCGATATCAAGGACACTTTCGAGAAGCTTGGCATTCCCAAAGCCGAGCGGGAGTCCATGGCCGGGGTCGGCGCCCAGTATGACTCGGAGCTTGTATATCACAATGTCAAGGACGAAGCGGCTGAGCTCGGCGTCGTCTATACGGATATCGAGTCCGCCCTGCACGGACCCTATGCCGATATGATCAAGGACCACTTCATGCACCTGGTTCCGCCCACGGACCACAAGTTTGCGGCCCTGCACGGGGCGGTCTGGTCCGGCGGATCATTTGTCTATGTGCCGAAGGGGGTTCATCTCGATTTCCCCCTCCAGTCCTACTTCCGCCTGAACGCTCCGGGGGCCGGCCAGTTCGAACACACCCTTATTATCGTGGACGAGGGGGCCTACTGCCACTTCATCGAGGGCTGTTCCGCACCCAAGTACAATGTGGCAAACCTTCACGCGGGCTGTGTCGAGCTTTTTGTGGCGAAGAATGCGACCCTTCGCTATTCGACCATCGAGAACTGGTCGAAGAACATGTACAATCTGAACACCAAACGGGCCACCGTCGAAGAGGGCGGAAAGATAGAGTGGGTGTCCGGTTCCTTCGGTTCCCACGTCTCCTACCTCTATCCCATGAGCATTCTGAACGGGGAAGGAGCCAAGTGCGAGTTTACTTCCGTGACCTTTGCCGGTAAGGGGCAGAACCTGGACACCGGGACCAAGGTCGTTCACAATGCGCCCAATACTTCTTCCTACATCAATACCCGTTCCATCAGTAAGTCCGGAGGCATTTCGACCTACCGCTCTGCTGTGACCGTCATGCCGAATGCGAAGGGAAGTAAGTCCTCCGTGTCCTGCCAGTCCCTGATGCTGGACGACATCTCGAGGTCCGATACGATTCCGGCCATGGACATTCGGACGGCTGACTGCGATATAGGACATGAGGCAAGAATAGGACGTATCAATGATGATGTCGTATTCTATCTCATGAGCCGGGGGCTCTCGGAAGAGGATGCAAGAGCCCTCATTGTTTCCGGCTTTGCGGACAATGTCGGCAAGGAGCTCCCCCTTGAGTACGCGGTCGAGATGAACAATCTCATCCGTCTTGAGATGAAGGGCGCCATAGGGTAAGCCTTTATAATAATGTGTACATTTTTGCTGTGCAGAGTTCCTGCCTTCGCAGGAGCCGCCGGTGAAAGAAGGAATTTTCCATGAAAGTTCAATCCTCTGAAGGATATACGACAATCAACCGGGTGCCGTCCCTGACCTGGAACCGTCTGCATTTGAACGAGGCAGAGGGGGCGGTGCTTACCATGACTTCCGGGCGGAAGTCAGAACTTACATTGCCGGCCGGTGTCTCAGCTGAAGAACTTCCGCTTGGAAATCTTGCGGAGCAGAAGACGGGCATCGGACCTGAATTCGCGGCGGCTGTGAAAAAAGCGAATGTGTCTGTCCGGTCTCTTAAGGTTGTGTCTCAGCCGGACGGTCCAATCCGTATGGACTTTTCCTATGAGGGAGAAGTCAGCGACATCTCTCCGGTTGAAGTGGAAGTGGCGGACGGATTAAGTGTCACAGTCATCATGTTCTATACAGGCGTTGAAGCTTCCGGTTCTGCCGGGGTTCAGACCATCTATCATGTGGGAAAGGGTGCCAGCTTTAATCTGGTTCAGGTTCAGAAGCTTCCGGATGCCATGACATTCTTCAATGATATCGGCGGGACCTGTGAAGAGGGCGGTATTTTCCGCCAGTGCCAGCTGATACTGTCCGGAGGAAAGTCCTACTACGGGTCCCTCACCGACCTTTCCGGCAAAGCCTCTGACCAGGAGACAGCTATGGCCTATCTCGTCGGTAAGGACGAACTCCTCGATATCAATCAGGTCGTAAATCATATCGGAAAGAAGACGACTTGTGATATCAAGGCTTCCGGCGTTCTTTCCTCCAATGCAAAAAAGAATTTCCGCGGAACTATTGACCTTCGCAAAGGGGCCAAGGGGGCTGTCGGAAATGAGAACGAGGAAGTACTCCTTCTCGATGAAGGCGTCGTGAATAAGACCTTGCCCATCATTCTCTGCACGGAAGAGGATGTGGAAGGAAACCACGGGGCATCTATCGGAAAGCTGGATTCGGAGCTCATGTTTTATCTTGAGTCCCGGGGCATTTCCGAAGAGGAAATCTACCGTATGATGGCCCGGGCCAGAATTGACGCCGTGAAGAATCGGATTTCCGACGAGGAGACGCGGCAGCGGATTGACAGTCTGCTCGATGCCTGAGTTATACATTCCCGGGAGAGAACTCTTCCGGGAAGTGTATTAGAAAGAATGCTCTTATGACGAATGAAGACCGCGAGATTCGGGCCCGCTTCCCGATTCTCTCCGATGAAAAACTCGTGTATCTGGATAATTCCGCCACATCCCAACGGCCCCAGGAGGTCCTTGATGCCGTATCCGAATTCTACCGGACCGTGAACTCTAATCCCATGCGGGGGCTTTACGACATCAGCATCCGGGCCACGGAACAGTATGAGGAAGCCCGGACAGCCGTCGCGGAATTCATTGGAGCAAAGGAGTCATCGGAAATCGTCTTTACACGGAATGCGACGGAGTCCCTGAATCTCGTTGCCTATTCCTATGGAGAGGCTTTCATTCACGAAGGGGATGAGATCATCGTCTCCATCGCCGAGCACCACAGCAACCTCCTTCCCTGGCAGATTCTTTCGAAGAAGACCGGTGCGACTCTTACCTATTTCGAGTGCGGTCAGGACGGGGAGTTTTCCCTCGACGAATTCAAGAAATTATTATCGGAAAAAACCGCCCTTGTGGCTATGACTCAGATGTCGAACATCTTCGGCCGTCTGAACGATGTGAAAGCTTTTGCGGCGGAAGCACATAAATACGGGGCTGTATTCGTCTGTGACGGAGCTCAGAGCGCACCCCATGTGCCTGTCAATGTGACAGACCTGGATGTCGACTTCTTTGCCTTCTCCGGTCACAAGATGTATGCTCCCATGGGTATCGGCGTTCTTTACGGGAAGAAAGATCTCCTTGAAAAGATGCCTCCTTTCCTATATGGAGGCGAGATGATTGAATACGTGCAGAAGTATTCAGCTACTTACGCGGAGATTCCCCACAAATTTGAAGCCGGTACTGTCAATGCCGGCGGTGCTGTCGGCCTCCTTGCTGCACTCAGGTTCATGAAGCGCATAGGCTGGGAAACGATTGAGCGGCGGGAAGAGGAACTTACTTCATATGCCTATGAACGCCTTTCTTCAGTACCCCATGTGAAGGTCCTTGGAGCAGATGACGCAAAAGACCATCACGGGATTCTGACTTTTACAATCGAGGGAGTTCATCCCCACGATGTGGCAGCCATCATGGACGAGCACGGGGTTTGTATCCGGGCCGGCCATCATTGTGCCCAGCCCCTGCACAAGCACCTTGGTATCATGTCCACCTCCCGGGCATCCCTGGGCTTCTACAATACCCGTGAAGACATAGATGCCTTCATTGCAGCCCTTTCCGGCATGAGAGCCGAGATGGGCTATAAGGACTGAAAGAGTTTCCGTCCTGTCTGCGGTTTTCGGGAGAGGGCGGGTTTTATATGTGACATACGATGAAAATTTTCTGGAGCGGGAAAAATGGCTTCGACATTCTATAATGAAATTCTGACGGAACACAATATCAACCCCATGCACAAGCATGCGGTGGACGGGGCGAACCTGACCCTTGAGGGCGTCAACCCTTCCTGCGGGGACGATATCATTCTGAAACTGAAGGTGAACCCGGACGGCGTCATTGAGGACGGCGGCTTTGAGGGAGACGGCTGCGCCATTTCCCAGGCCTCCTGCGACATGATGCTGGACCTCATCATCGGAAAGCCGAAGGAGGAGGCTATGCGTCTCGCTGACATTTTCCTCCGCATGATCAAGGGGACGGTCACGGACGAGGAAAAGGATGAGCTCGAAGAGGCCGGCATCCTTTCCGATATTTCCCACATGCCCGCCCGGGTCAAGTGCGCGGTGCTGGGCTGGCACACGATGGAAGAGATGCTGGACGAGGACACTGCCGATGGCGGACAAGAAGGCAAAGAAAAAGCAGAGTAACCGCGACACGCCGGATAACTATGCCTCGGAAGGGGCAGGTTACGGGGCTATCATCGGCTTTTTCTTCTTTCTGGTGCTGACGATTTCCGGTCATGCCTCGTACGGGGCGGTCATGCTGGCGCTCTCGGTTGTTGCAGGTCTCCTTCTTGGAATGACGAAGCTCAAGCCCAACCGGGGCAATGAGGAAAAAGAGCAGGAAATCAGGGATTATAAGAAATTGGACGCCGAGCGAAACGCCTTTTTTCCTGACCGTTCAAAGAAGAAGTATGACCCGAATCTGAAGACTCCCTGCATCCGGAAGAACCTGGCCAACGGAGAGCGGGTGGCCGGCTTCATGAATCGGGCCACGGGAAAGTTTGAGGAGAAGATGCTTATCCGGGACGAGAAGGACCTGAAGGAATTCATGCGCCAGTACGGCATCACAGACAAAGAAGATTTGAAGTAGAAGCGGAAGAGATTGCTCTATAAGAGAACTGAAAATAAGACCTCAAAGGTGAGGCCTCTTTTGCTATAATGGACCTGCAGGACGGATCATGAAACGCCCTGCAGGCTTTTTTTTGATACGTTAAGTCCTTTTTCAGGAGTACTGTTTTGGCAATACGTTTTGTCCTTGGACCGGCCGGCAGCGGCAAATCCACATATCTTCGAAACATAATCATACAAGAAGCAGAGGCCCATCCGGCCCGGACCTACTTCTACTTCGTTCCGGATCAGTTCACCCTTTCGGCCCAGCGGGAGCTGGTGGCAGCCTCGAAAAACGGGGTGACCATCAATGTCGAGGCCCTGTCCTTTGAGCGCTTTGCCCGCCGGGTCTTTAATGAGCTCATGGTGGGACTTCCCGGAATCCTGGATGATACGGGGAAAGCCCTGCTTATTGAGAAAATCATCAAAGCCCGGGGAAGTGAACTTTCGGTTCTCTCCGGAGCAGAGAAACGGCCCGGCACCATCGATGAAATCAAGTCCTTCCTTTCCGAACTCCGCCAGTACAATGTTTCCATAGATGAACTTTCCAAAGCGGGAGAGGATACAGCTCTGTCCCCGGCCTTCCGCAAGAAGACCGGGGACCTGGTCACCATATTTTCCGCTTTTGAGGAAGGTATCCGGGGCAAGTACATCACTCCGGAAGAGGTCCTGACAATCTTGTTGGACTGCATAGACCGGTCGTCTCTTGCAAAGAATTCCGTCTTTGTATTTGACGGGTATACAGGTTTTACCCCTCTGCAGTTCCTTGTCATTCAAAAACTTATGGGACTTTCCGGAGAACTTTCCTTTGCTCTTTCCCTGGGGGCAGACGAATCTCTGAGCGGGGAAAGCGATGAGGAGGAACTTTTTCACCTCACGAAGAAGACAGTTAATAAGCTCCTTTCTCTTGCAGAAGAGAGTGGGACAGAGGTCTTAGAACCGGTACGCCTTCCCCTTACCGGGGGAAAGAGCCGCTTCCCGGTGGACAGTCAATTATCCTATCTTGAAAAAAATATATTCCGGCCCCGGAAGGTTGCTGGGAGAGGCCCTGAAGAGAAAGCGGAGAGGAAAGGCGAAAATGCAGTCTTTCCGGTCAATACTTCCGGGACATGTGATGTAACGGAACTTGAGGACCCCAGAGCAGAACTCATGTACACGTCCTATCGGATTCGAAGGGCCGTCCGGGAGCAGGGGCTTCATTACCGGGATATGGCAGTTCTATGCGCAGACCTTTCCGAGTACTCCTTTCTGCTGCCGGAAATTTTTGATGTTTGCTCTATTCCTTACTTCCTTGATGAAAAGACGGACCTCACGGCAAATCCCCTGCCGGAATTTATATCAGCTGCCGTTTCCTGTGCTGCTTACCGTTTTTCCTATGAGGACGTGGTGCGCCTCTTACGGACCGGCCTCTGCGGTTTTTCAGACGAGGAACTGGACATCTTCGATTCCTACCTTTTCGCTTCAGGCATTCACGGGGTGACGGCTTTTCGCAAGCTGTTTGCCATTCTGCCGGAGGGCTACAAGGCGGAGGATCTGACAGCTGTCAATGCGGTCCGGGCCGGATTTATGGAGGCCATGGCCCCCTTCTATGATTCCGTAAAGACCAGGGGAGTCACGGTAAAGACCTGCCTAACGGCCCTCTTTGATCTTTTCACCGCCTTCGGCGTGGAAGAGAAGATGAATGGGCTTTCAGAGGAATTTTCTTCTGAAGACAATGAGGTTCTTGCCCGCCAGTACAGTGAAATCTATCCCCAGATCATCGGAGTCATGGACCGGATGGCAGAACTTACGGGAGAGGAGGAGACGGATATTCTCTCATTCGGGAAGTCCATGTCCATGGCTCTTTCGGAGCTTACCGCAGGGGTTCTTCCGGCCAGCAGCGACTGCGTGACAGTTGGCGACCTCACCCGGACCCGTATAGAAGGAGTGAAGGTTCTTTTCCTCCTCGGAGCTTCCGATGCGGCCATCCCCAAGAAAATCTCCGGAGGCGGAATCCTGTCTGAGGCCGAGAGGGAGAAGCTTCTTTCCCTGACCCTGGAGCTGGCTCCGACGGCCCGTGAGAATGCCTTCATTCAGCGCTATTATCTCTACCTGGCTCTGACCAAGCCATCAGAGGCTCTGCATATTACCTATGGCCGTCACAGCGCCAACGGGACCCCGGTCCGGGCCTCTTATCTCGTGACGGAGCTTCTTTCTCTATTCGGCAAAGAGATTTTAACGTCCTTTGACGAACTGCCTTTTGAGGCGGAGGTGGCCGGAGGCGGGAGTACAAAGCGGCTGGCCAAGGACCTCTGCGCCTATCGGGCCGGTCTCCTTTCCGGTGAGGAGTTCGAGAGAATGCTCCTTCTCCTGGGAACTCTTGATGAAAAGGGGGAGAAACGGAAGGGCATGCTGAGTTCCGCCTTCTTTAGCTATCAGCCTCGGAGCATATCAAGAGAGGTCCTGAATCCGACAAGTGATCCGGTCCTCTTCGGTTCCGTTTCAAACCTTGAAACTTACGGGGAGTGCCCCTACAAGTACTTCCTGACCTATCGGCTGGGCCTTTCGGACCGGGAGGAAGCCAATCTCGGAAACTCTGATATTGGCAGCCTCTTTCATGCGGTTCTGGCTTCCTACATAAAGACTTTCATCGAACGGGGGCAGGACTTTGCGGCCATAGATGAGGCCGAAAGCGACAGGATCCTTTCGGAAGCCTTTGCTGCTGAAGTCGCCCGCATGAAAAAAGCGGCGGCACTTTCGGACGCATCGGAACTTTTTGCCATTGAAAATATTCGAAAGACACTTCAAAGGACGGTCTGGGCCTTACGCGTCCAGGCGGCCAGGGGGAGCTATCGGCCTGTCGCTGTGGAAGTACCCCTGACGCATGCCGCGGATTTTTCCGACGGGACCTGGGATATCGGAAACGGCCGTCATCTGGCCTTCCGGGGTTCCATTGACCGGGTAGATACTTTCACTGCCGGCGGAAAGGTCTATGTCCGGGTCATCGACTATAAGTCCTCAAAGCAGGATATCGACTACACAGAAGTTTATCACGGCCTCTCCCTGCAGCTTCCCACTTATATGGGCCTGGCCCTCTCCATGACAGAGAAGAAGGAAAGGCAAAGCGGGAGAGGCCGGGAGGTGGTTCCCGGGGCCTTTCTTTACAGCCATATCCATAACCCGATTCTACAGGGGGATGTTTCGAGTCCGGCGGGCGAGTTATATAGGCAGCGCCTCTCGGATTATTGCATGTCGGGAGCTTACACTGACGACGAAGCCAATATCACCGGTCTGGACGGAACTCTCTTTACTCCTGATGACACCTTCTCCGGTAAGTCCCCTGTCGTGCCCCTTGGCATAAACAAAGACGGAAAGCTCTCGAAAACGGATGCCCGGATTTCCGCGAACGATATGCGCCGTGTCATTGACTTCACGAAGGAGAAGGAAAAGAGCTTTGCCGCTGCCATTGACCGGGGTGACTTCCCTGTATCCCCCTATTCTTCCGGCAAAAAATCCTCCTGCACCTACTGTCCCTACAAGGGTGTGTGCGGCTACGAGCGGGGCCTGCCAGGATTCAAGCTCAGAAAGCTGAAGAAACGGGGCCTTAAGGATATCACAAAGGGGACAGAAGAGTCTCATGACTAATGTAAATCAGGGCATTGCTTATTATTTTCACTGTATGGAGAACGACCTATATGGCAGAAGTGAAATGGACAGAAGACCAGCAGAAGGTCATTGATACCCGGGGGAAGAATATCCTTGTCTCTGCGGCTGCCGGTTCCGGAAAGACGGCCGTGCTTTCGGAGAGGGTCATTAAAAAATGTACGGAAGGGCCGCACCCGGTGGACGTGGACCGGATTCTGGTCCTCACATTTACCAGAGCTGCGGCAGGGGAGATGAAGGAGCGGATTTATCAGAAGTTTTCTGCCCTTTCCGCGGAAAATCCGGGAGACAGGAATCTCCGCCGACAGCTGACCCTGATTCACAATGCGAAGATTACCACTATCGACTCCTTCTGCTCTTATATTTACCGGAACTACTTCGAGGACATCGGGGCGGACCCGGACCTGAGGCTCATGGACGAGGCCGAGGGTATGGCTATCCGGGACAACGTCCTTACGGACCTTCTTGAAAGAAAGTATGAGGAAAAAGAACCGGCCTTCGTGAAACTGGCTTCTTATTTTTCTGCCAAGGAAAAGGGAACTGGCCTTGCTGATGCGGTGCTCTCTGTCGCGGACAGCCTGGGCAGTGTCCCCTGGCCGGAGGAGTACTTAGATGACCTTAAAAAACCATATCAGATGAGTTCGAAGGAGGAGCTCCTTTCTTCAGCGGATATGACCTTCTTGGCGGAATATGTCTCCCGAATGCTGGCAGAACTGTTTCCTTCCTACCGGAATCTGGCCGAGCTCTACAGCGAAGGAGATAAGTATGGGGATTTCTTCCGAAACGAAGCGGAGGATTACGGACGCATTGCAGAGGCCGGGGATATTTTTGAAAGAATTGCCTTAATAAACACGCTCAAGCCGGCGAAGAGGAAATTCCCATCAAAAAGCAGTGCAAAGCTCACAGAAACGGACCTCTACGCAAAAGACCTCCGGGGAGAGCTGAAAAAGGCCGGAGACCAGCTGGAGGTTCTCTGCCAGGGCCTTTCACCGGACGGACTTTTACATACTCTTTCTGCCGCCCGCCCCGTTGCGGAAGAGCTTATCGAACTTACCCGGGAGTTCTATCATGCTTTTCTTGAAGAAAAGTTTGCACAAGGGGTCATGGACTTTTCTGACTGCGAGCATATGGCCCTCTCCATCCTGATTGACGAGAAGACAGGAGAGAGAAAGAACGCGGCCATTGAGCTTTCCGACTACTTTGAGGAAATCATGGTCGATGAGTATCAGGATTCGAATGAATTGCAGGAGACTATTCTTAAGAGCATCGTGACAGAGACGGATTCTTTCGGCAACTACTTCATGGTCGGCGATGTCAAACAGTCCATCTACCGTTTCCGTTCGGCAGATCCGGAAATCTTCGGAAAGAAGCTTACTTCCTTTCAGGAGGACGGGGGCCGGGATATTCTGATCCGCCTGGACAAAAACTTCCGCAGCCGCAGAGCAGTCATAGACTCCGTCAACAAAATTTTCTTTTCCTGCATGCAAAAAGATGTGGGCGGGGTGGACTATTCCGAGGCGGAAGCTCTGAAGGCGGGGGCTGATTACCTTCCGGATACGGAAGACAACCGGACGGAAATCCTGCTTGCCGATAAGCCCGATGCGGGAGAAGATCAGGAGGAACTTGATGACTCTCTGCAGGTGGAGGCAGGACTTCTGGCCCGTCGAATCACTGAACTCATGCAGGGCTTCAAGGTTACGGACAAAAAAACGAAGGAGCTCCGCCCTCTCCGATACGGAGATATTGCGGTTCTGACCAGGAGTACTTCCTCTACCTACGGGGTGATTTCTGCAGCCTTTGAGCCTGCCGGCATCCCCTTCATCATGGTGGAGAAGGACAACTACCTCGAAAGCTATGAGGTTCGTGTCATCACAAGTCTTCTTTCCCTCATGGATAATCCCCGGGACGATATTGCCCTGGCCACTGTCCTGAAGAGCCCGCTCTGCGGTTTTACCGATGAAAAGCTCCTTTCCATCCGAAACGAACAGGGGGAGGGCTATTTCTTTGCGGCTGTTCGTTTGTTTATGGAGCAGCATCCGGAGGACAGTGCCTTAGCCTCTTTTTTCACCTGGCTCGGTAAACTTAGGAAAATGGCGGCTTACACCCCTATTCACAGTCTGCTGACCGAAATCTATTCAGGAACCGGCTTCTTCGATCGTATGACAGCTATGCCCGGCGGAGAGGTCCGGGGTGAGAACCTCCTCCGTCTCTTTGATCTTTCAGTAGCCTATGAGAAGAATGCCATGAAGGGCCTCTTCGGCTTTCTCCGTTTCGTGGAGAAGCAGAAAGAATATACCGTTTCTTCGGGCGGCTCCCTGGAGGAAGGGGCGGTGGATGCCGTCCGCTTCATGACAATTCATAAGAGCAAGGGACTGGAATTTCCCGTCGTCTTTGTCTTCGGCTGTGGGAAGAGGTTCCTTGCGGAGAAGAAGGAAAACAGTATCTATCTCACCAAGTCCGGAGGCCTTTATATGTCGGCCTTTGACGAAGAGCGCAGACTTATGAGCCCCCTTCCCACGGAAGCTGTTGCAAGAAAGCGGGAACAGGGGAAGAGCAGGGGAGAAGCCTTGCGGGTTCTCTATGTAGCCCTCACCCGGGCAAAAGAAAAGCTTATTATCACGGGTACCATCGGGAAAGCCGACGATACAGATAAGGCTCTTACCGGCGCTAAAGAGAAGGAACTGCCTCTTTCTTTCGCCGAGCGGTTGGAGGCAGGCAGCTTTCTTACCTACATTCTTCCGGCGGCCGTGCAGAATCCGGCCCTCTTCTCAATACATGAACAGGGACTTTCGGACATGGCCGAAACGGGTGAAAAAGAAGAATCTCTGGAAGAAAGACAGAGAGACCTCATTCTTGCGGAAAAGGAATACCTCTCTTCAGAGAGCGGAAAAAAGGCGCGGGAGCAGCTGTCCGAACTCCTGGACACCTCCTATCCTTATGCAGATGAAGTGGTCTACAAGACGAAGTACTCCGTCTCCGAAATCAAGGACCTGGCCTTCCGGGAGGAACTTTCCGGGGGAGAGAATCTTTTCCCGCCGGAGGAGAAGGAAGAACATCTCGTGCCGAAATTTCTGGGAGGCGCTGAGAAGAGTCCCCGGGGGGCTGAAAAAGGAACGGCAATGCACCGCTTTCTTGAGTGCTTTAATTTCGCGGCGGAAAATTTTTCGGACTCCGTCGAGACAGAACGGGAGCGCATGGTGGCGGGAAATCTGCTGACCGCTGATGAGGACAGGCTTTTAGACATCGCGGCGCTTACATTATTCATAAAAAGCCCCCTGGCCCAAAGGATGCATGAGGCGGCCGCAGCAAAACTTCTCTTCCGGGAGAAGGCTTTCGTCATGGAAAAGGAGGCCGCCGGAGTCCTTCCGGAAGGGGGACCTGAACAGATTCTGATTCAGGGGATAATTGATGCCTATTTCTTTGAAGGAAATGATATAATCCTTCTTGATTACAAGACAGACAGGGTAAGAGAGGTGGGTATTCTGAAAGCCCGCTATGAAAGTCAGCTTGCCCTCTATGGGGAAGCCCTGGAGCGGGCCTACAGGAAGTCCTGCCGGGAAAGAATCATCTATTCCCTCACCCTTTCACAGGAGATCAAACTATGAGCGACTACGACAAGGTCTGTATCGATACCTTTTTAAAAAACCAACTGCAGCTCTTTCCGGAGCCTGTAGCGGAGAACCCGGAGGAGGCTGAGGAGTTTCTCGATGAAGTCTGCGCCCTCGTCTTCAAGGACAAGAAGGGCCTTATCAAAATGCTGAAGGACGAGATGGATGTGTCCGGCATGAGCGATGATGAAATCCTTTCCCAGGACGAGGTCTTCGCCTTGCCCGATGGCCGCTATCTCTTCGTGGAAGGCTAGGAGAAAAAAGAATCATGAAAAAGCGACTTACGCTGACAAGCCTTCTTCTTGCAGCCAGCCTCCTGCTTTCCTCCTGTTCCGCTTTCGGAAGGGACATCCGTTTTTCTGTCGGAAATACCATGTCCACGGCCTTTCAGATTGAGAACATGAAATGTCCCAGGCAGGAAGCCCTGATCTATATCATGAATTACCGGAACCTCTACAGTCATATAGGGGACCAGGACCTCTGGTCCGGGGCATTCGATGAGGACCGCTTGCGTGCTTCCATCAAGACCTCATGTATTGACAATCTTTCCGAGGTCTATATTCTGAACCTCTACGCAAAAGAAAACGGAATTTTCCTGAGTGAGGCGGACGACGCGAAGATTGAGACAGCGGCCAAGGAATACTATGCTTCCCTGACGGAAGAGGAGAAGAAGTATTCCGGTGCCAGGGAAAAGGACATTCATGAAATGTATACCCGCTATGCCACGGCGGAGAAGGTCTACGCGGAACTCATGGATTCCGTGGATGAAGAGGTCTCCGAAGACGAAGCTCGGGTTATGAGAGCCTTCGTCCTCTATACAAAGGACCCGGCCAAGGCAAATGCAGCGGAGGCAGCTCTCTCGGCCGGAACCTCCTTTGACGTGGTGCTGGCTACCTACGGGGATGGGGATCGGAGTCAGCTTTCTTTCGGCCGGAACACTTATTCTTCTGATGTGGAGGATGTGATTTTCCGTCTGGAGAACGGGGAGGTTTCTTCCCTCATCACGGCCGATGACGGCTATTACATCGTTCGCTGCATTGAGAAGTACGACGAAGCTCTCTCGGAAGAGAACAAGACGAAAATCCTTGCGGACCGGAAGGACAGGGTCCTGACAGGAATCTTTGAGTCGGCAGATTCCATGTACTATAGTAAAATCAATACCACTTTCTGGGAGTCGATAGATATTTCCGCCGACAATACGAATCTGAAAACAGATTCCTTTTTCCTTACTCTGGATAAATACTACAGAAGCTGATTCAATTGCCTCGGGTACAGATAATGACAAAACGCACAAAAAGTATTCTGAAATTTCAGCACTTTCGCCAATAATGCTATTTGCTTTACAAAAAAAAGTGGTATACTAATTGAGTCTTTTGGAATACTTATTGATTTTTTCAACAAGGAAATCAGGAGGAAAAGGATTATGGAAAAGAAGACTTCAAAGCCCGAGGCAGATGTGAAGAAGCTGGCTACAGAGCTGGCCAACGATGCCAAGGAAGTTGAGGAGAAGGCAGGCGCTGCTGTGAAGAAGGCTACTGCTTCTGTCAAGAAGACAGCTGAAAAGGCATCCGCTTCTGCAAAGAAGACCACTGCCAAGGCATCCGCTTCCGCAAAGAAGACCACTGCCAAGGCTACAACAGCTGCAAAGAAGGCTACGGCTACCGTGAAGAAGACCGCTGCCAAGGCTACGGCAAAGGTTGCTGAGACAAAGGTCAATGTCGAGATTCAGGACGACTTCGGCAACTCAAAGAATGTCGAGGATCTGAAGGCAGAAGTTCTTGCTAAGTCCAACAAGAAGTCTCTGAAGAAGGTTGACATCTATGTAAAGCCTTCCCAGAATGCTGTTTATTACGTAGCAGACGGCACTGCGGGCTCCATCAATCTTTTCTAAATCAGATGATATAGACATGAAAAGACCTCTTCCTTTCCGGAAGGGGTCTTTTTGGCAAATATCTGCAAAACGAAAAAAAGTCCCGCGCCAATCCGGTGCGGGACTTTTCACTAAAAAGATTTCTTTAGTCTTCTTCAGTCTTCTTCAGTCTTCTTCAGTTCCTTCTCGGCCTTCTTTACCTTTTCTTCTTCCTTAGTCAGAAGCAGCATGAGGTCATTCGTCCGGTTCAGGAAGTCACTCATCTCTGCGGGAGGCAGCGGGGCATTCATGATGCGGGCCAGGTCATAGAGCTCGTGGCAGAAGAGAGGGGTATTCTCATCCTTGCCGTGGCGGAAGATGTACTTGACCATTCTGTGGTTGGCATTGAGAATCAGGGTTTCGTCATTCCCGAACATGGAGGTGTCGAAGTCATTGCTGCGGCTATACAGCTTCATCATGTCGGCCATGCGGCGGGTTTCCTCACCCAGGGTAATCATAGAGGCCAGGTCCTTGTTCTTGAACTTCTGGACCTTGACAGTCAGGTTTTCCTTTCCGAGGGCGTCCCGGAAGGCCTTGGTCAGAGCGTCGGTCTCCTTCTTTAAATCTTCCTCGGAAACGTCTTCCGTCAGCGAATCCGTCACATCGGAATCGATGCGGAGGAACTTGTAATTCGGGTTCCGCTGCTCGAGCTGGGTGATGAAGGAGGTGTCGATGACCTTGTCGAGGATGACGGCATTTTCTCCCTGTTCTTTGAAGAGGGTGATGTACTGAGCCTGCTGTTTCATGTCCGTGACATAGTAAACAGGCTTTCTTGTGTCCTTTTCTTCCCCGTCTTCAGAGCTTTCTGCCTTTTCTTCTTCTGCCTTCTTTTCATCGGACTTAATCGTGTTGCCGTTCGCATCGAGAATTTCGGGCTTTTCATTATCCGCGTCCTTCTTTTCCTCTTCTTTCTTCAGAAGGTCGGGAAGGGTCAGGTACTTGCCGTTTATGTCCTTGAAGAGGATGTAGTCGTTCATGCGGTCGCAGAACTTTTCATCCTTGAGGCAGCCGTACTTGATGAAGGGGGAGATGTCATCCCAGTACTTCTCGTAGTTCTCCCGGTCCGTCTTGCACAGGCCGGTGAGCTTGTCCGCTACCTTCTTTGTGATATACTCGGATATCTTTGTGACGAAGCCGTCGTTCTGGAGAGCGCTTCGGGAAACATTCAGGGGCAGGTCCGGGCAGTCGATGACGCCTTTCAGGAGCAGCAGCCACTCGGGAATGACTTCCTTGATATTGTCCGCGATGAAGACCTGATTGTTGTATAGCTTGATGGTACCTTCAACGGATTCGTACTCGGACATGATCTTCGGGAAGTAGAGGATACCCTTGAGCCGGAAGGGGTAATCCATATTGAGATGAATCCAGAAGAGAGGCTCCCGGTAATCGTTGAAGACCTTCCTATAGAAGTCCCTGTACTCGTCGTCCGTGCACTCGGAAGGGGTCTTGTTCCAGAGGGGATTTGTGTCATTGATAGGGTGCTCGCGCTTAATGATCTTGTACCGGGTCTTGGCGGGCTCGGTCTCAACGGTTTCCTTCGTCCCGTCTTCCTTTGTCTTTTCCTCGGTCTTGGCAGGGACATTGATGGTCTCGACAATGGTATCCGTGTCAAGTTTGTCACCTTCGTCAATGGTCTCGTAGGCGGTTTCTGCGTTTACATTCTTCAGGTAGATTTCATAGGGCATGAAGGAGCAGTATTTCTCAACCACTTCCCGGGCCTTGTATTCATTGACGAATTCCAGGCAGTCCTCATTGACGAAGAGGGTAATCTCCGTGCCCACGCCTTCCTTGGTCCCGTCGCCCATTTCGTAGTCGGTGCCGCCGTCGCAGGACCAGTGAACGGGCTTGGAACCTTCCTTATAGGAAAGAGAATCAATTGTGACCCGGTCAGCGACCATGAAGGCTGAGTAGAAGCCGAGGCCGAAGTGACCGATGATCTGGTCCTCATTGGCCTTGTCTTTGTACTTCTCAAGGAAGTCAGTGGCGCCGGAGAAGGCAATCTGATTGATGTATCCGTCGACTTCTTCCTCGGTCATGCCGAGGCCGTTGTCGCGGACGGTGATGGTCTTTTTCTTATCGTCAAGGAGGATGTCGATACGGGGCTTGTAATCGTCAGGAAGCTGGTAGTCTCCCATCATATTAAGCTTCTTCAGCTTCGTAATCGCGTCACATCCGTTTGAAATCAGCTCCCGGTAGAAGATGTCGTGATCACTGTAGAGCCATTTTTTGATTACAGGAAAAATGTTTTCACTCGTAATAGAAAGGCTTCCCTTTTTCTCTGCCATAGCACTTACTCCTTTTTATGACTAATATAAACAGCGGAGGCCGTCCGGGGCTGTCCCCTTGCAGGTCAACCGCTTCTATGCACAAATGTAATCTTAGTTATCCTGGGACCAAATGTCAACAAAAAATTAGCACTCTTTTTATTTGAGTGCTAACAAATCATTGAAAATGTCTTTTATGAAAAAGAGAAGACATACCCCCGGGGAGTATGCCTTCTCTTTGTAAAACTTTGTAAAATCAGGAAACGGCGGCTTCCGCTTCTTCCTGTTTTTGGTTCTTGAAAGCAGTCGAAAGCATGAGCTTAATCCGGTTCAGCTGGTTGACTTCGGAAGCACCCGGATCATAGTCAATGGTCACGAGGTTGGCATCGGGGTGTTCGGCCCGGATCTTCTTCAGAACACCTTTGCCTACGATGTGATTGGGCAGACAGCCGAAAGGCTGAATGCAGACGATGTTCTTTGCTCCGGACTTGATGAGTTCCATCATCTCGCCGACCAGGAACCAACCTTCTCCGGTCTGGTTGCCCAAAGAGACGATGGGTTTGGCCAGGTCAGAAAGCTCGTTGATGTGGTTGGGCGGGGTGAAACGTTCAGACTCCTCGAAGGCCGTTCTCGCATCTTTCCGCAGCCACTCAAAGAAGCGGACAATGGCGTTTCCGGCAATCTGAGCCTTCTTTGAGGTGCCCAGGTTTTCCTCCTTGAAATTATTATTATAGAAGCAGTAGAGGAGGAAGTCGGTAAGGTCCGGAACAACAGCCTCAGCCCCTTCGGATTCAAGGAGTTCCACGAGGTGGTTGTTCGCTGCCGGCAGGAACTTGACCAGAATTTCCCCGACAATGCCGACCCTCGGTTTCTTTTCATCCGTGATAGGCAGGGTGTCAAAGTCGTGGATGATATCCCGGCACATCTGCTTATACCTGGCGTGAGAGAGGACCTTGTTGTTGGAAACAAACTTGATGACCCGCTTTTTCCACTTCTCATGGAGCTTATCGGCAGAACCAGGCACCTTCTCATAAGGGCGGACCCGGAGGAGGCAGCGCATGAAGATGTCGCCGAACTCCAGGGCATAGAGACCGTGCTGAACGAGCTGGGGCGTGATGGAGAATCCGGGGTTCTTCTCCATGCCGAGGGTATTTAAGGAGATGACCGGTACCCGGTTTCCGTAGCCGGCTTTCGCCAGGGCCCGGCGGATGAAACCCACGTAGTTTGAGGCCCGGCAGCCGCCGCCCGTCTGGGTGATGAGCAGGGCCGTGTGGTCCATATCGTATTTTCCGGAATCAATGGCCGCCATGAATTGGCCGACCACCATCATGGAAGGATAGCAGGCGTCGTTGTTTACATACTTGAGACCGTAGTCAATGCAGGCCTCCCGGGGTACCTCGGGAACGATGAGGTTGTAGCCGGCTGCCTGAAAGGCTGGAGCAATGACCTCGAAGTGAATCGGGGACATTTCCGGAGCAAGGATTGTATAGGTCTTCTTCATCTCCTTCGTGAAAGGAGTGCGGACATAGTCCGTGGGATTCAGAGTCCGCTTCTTCTTCTGCCGGTCGCGGACGCGGAGAGCGGCGAGAAGAGAACGGATGCGGATTCGGGCAGCCCCGAGATTATTCACTTCATCAATTTTCAGGCAGGTATAGATTTTTCCGGACCGGGTCAGAATGTCGGAAACGCAGTCCGTTGTCACGGCATCGACGCCGCAGCCGAAGGAGTTCAGCTGGATGACATCGAGGTCGTCTCGATGGGTCGAAAATTCAGCGGCCGCATACATGCGGGTGTGGTACATCCACTGGTCGAGGACAATGAGGGGCCGCTCCAGTTTCCCAAGGTGGGAGACGGAATCCTCGGTCAGGACCGCCAGACCGTATCCCGTAATAAGTTCGGGAATGCCGTGGTTGATCTCCGGGTCAATGTGGTAAGGGCGGCCGCAGAGGATGATGCCACGGCGATGGTTCTCCTTCAGCCAGCGGAGGGTTTCCTCGCCCTTTCTCTCCATATCTTTGCGGAAAGCCCCCTGAGCTTCCCAGGCCTCGTGGGCCGCGTGCTTCACTTCTTCAGCGGAGATGTCCGGGAACTCCTTCCCGAAGACCTTCACGAGCTGGTCTGTGAGAATCTTTTCCGTGGAGAAAGCCATGAAGGGGTTCAGGAAGCGGACCTTGCCGCTGGTGATCTCCTCGACATTGTTCTTGATATTCTCAGCGTAGGAGGTAACAACCGGGCAGTTATAATGATTGTTCGAGTCGGCGAACTCGTTTCTCTCGTAAGGAATGCAGGGATAGAAGATAAAATCTACGCCCTTGTCTATAAGCCACTTGATGTGGCCGTGGGTAATCTTCGCCGGGTAGCAGGCATTCTCCGAGGGAATGGACTCGATGCCGAGCTCATAGACCTTCCTCGTGGAACGGGGAGAAAGAACAGTCTTGAATTTCAGGTCTTTGAAGAAGGTGGCCCAGAAGGGGTAGTTCTCATACATATTGAGAACTCTGGGCAGACCGACGGTGCCGCGGACAGCTTCTGCGTCGGTCAGGGGCTTATAGTAGGAGAAGAGCCTCTTCCACTTGTAATCATAAAGGTTCGGAACTTCTTCCTTTTTCTTGGGCAGACCCAGACCCCGTTCACAGCGGTTTCCGGTAATGAACTCTCTTCCGTCCGAGAAGTGGTTGATGGTCAGCAGGCAGTGATTGTTGCAGTGGGGGCAGCGGTCCAGGGACGACGTGAACGTGAGGCTTAAGATGTCGTCCATGGGAAGCATGGTCGTAGTACCCGTCTCTTCGAAGCGCTCGCGGGCTATAAGAGCAGCGCCGAAAGCACCCATAATCCCTGCAATATCGGGGCGAATGGCCTGTACGCCCGAAATTTTCTCGAAGGCCCGGAGTACTGCATTATTATAGAATGTACCTCCCTGGACAACGACATTCTCTCCCAGGTCCTTGGCATCGGCCAGCTTGATGACCTTAAATAAGGCGTTTTTGATGACCGAGTAGGCAAGGCCGGCGGAAATGTCCGCAACGGAAGCTCCTTCCTTCTGGGCCTGCTTGACCTTTGAATTCATGAAGACCGTGCAGCGGGTGCCCAGGTCAATGGGATGATCGGCGAAAAGAGCTTCCTTGGCGAAATCTTTGACAGAATAATTCAGGGACTTGGCGAAGGTCTCGATGAAGGAACCGCAGCCGGAGGAGCAGGCTTCGTTCAGTTGAACGGAGTCGACAGTGCCATCCTTGATCTTGATGCACTTCATGTCCTGACCGCCGATGTCGAGGATGCAGTCAACATTCGGATCGAAGAAGGCTGCCGCATAGTAGTGGGCGATGGTTTCGACTTCCCCGTCATCGAGCTTGAAGGCGGATTTGAGGAGGGCTTCCCCGTAGCCTGTGGAGCAGGAGTGGACAATGTGTGCATCAGCAGGAATTCGATCTTTGATTTCCTGCATGGCCCGGATGGCGGTCAGAAGGGGAGAGCCTTGATTATTATCGTAGAAGGAATATACGAGTTTGCCTTCGTCGTCGACCAGGGCCAGTTTCGTTGTGGTGGAGCCGGCATCGATTCCGAGATATAGATTTCCGTGGGCTTCTTCCAGCTTTCCGGTTTCCACATGGGCCTTTTCGTGCCGCTTCAGGAAATCGTCATATTCCGCCTGATCTTTGAAGAGGGGCTCCATGCGGGCTACCTCAAACTCGACATGAAGGTCGCCGGACAGACGGTTTTTAAGTTCGGAAAGGGAGAACTTTGTATTCTCGTCATAGTTTAAAGCCGAGCCCATGGCTGCGAAGAGGTGGGAGTTCTCAGGAATGATGGTGTGCTCGTCGTCGAGCTTCAGGGTCCGGATGAAGCAGGCTCGGAGCTGGTCCAGAAAGTGCAGAGGGCCGCCGAGAAAGGCTACGTGGCCCCGGATGGGCTTGCCGCAGGCCAGACCGGAAATTGTCTGGTTGACGACGGCCTGGAAGACGGAAACCGAAAGGTCCTCTTTTGAAGCGCCTTCATTGATCAGGGGCTGGATGTCAGTTTTTGCAAACACGCCGCAGCGGGCGGCAATGGGGTAGACGGCCTTGTAATTCTTCGCATATTCGTTCATGCCCGTGGCGTCCGTCTGCAGGAGGGAGGCCATCTGGTCAATGAAGGAGCCGGTACCGCCGGCACAGATGCCGTTCATCCGCTCTTCGACATTGCCGTTCTCGAAGTAGATGATTTTCGCGTCTTCGCCGCCGAGTTCGATGGCGACATCCGTCTGGGGAGCAAAGTGGTTGAGGGCGGATGCTACGGCGACCACCTCCTGAACGAAGGGAATTCCCAGACTTTTTGCGAGCGACAGGCCGCCGGAGCCTGTGATGATGGGGGCAATCGTGACATCGCCCGTCACTTCACAGGCCTCCTTCACGAGGTCGAGGAGGGTCTCCTTGATATTGGCGAAGTGGCGCTTGTAGTCGGAGAAGAGGAGACGGTCCTCTTCATCCATGACGGCTACCTTAACCGTGGTCGAACCGATATCAATTCCCATCTTACAGAAATCGCTCATGAAAAAATATCCTTTCAACAATATAATCCGTGCGCATCAGAACTGTTTCTACATATAATAATGGGGCTTTCCATTGAGCCGTAGCGTATTATAGGTTACGGGGCAGATTCTAGCAATTAACAAAAGGAATGGTTTGTAGCGGGCGCAACGTTTGGTGAAAATCCGGTCGGGTTTGTTCCGTTCTTTTGGAATCTTCGTCCGTTGACAAAGAAAAACACTATTCCTATAATGTAAAAGCGTGCCTTGTGCCCGAAGGAAACGAATGTGCTGAAACGTTTTTTTGCCTGAGGCAGGGAAGGGGCGCCTGTTACTGAATACAGATGAGGCTATTTCATGCTTGACAAAATGGAACGGAAAATGGGCCGATTTGCCGTGAAGCATCTCACGAACTATCTGATCGGCGGCTATATCATCGGCTATATTCTCTACTTCGGGGCCACTTTCACCAGCCTCGATGTGCTGTCCTACGCCCAACTTGAGCCCTATTTCATCATTCACAACTTCCAGATCTGGCGCCTGATTTCCTGGGTCATCATGCCTCCAAGAGAGAATATCTTCTTCGCCATTATCATGATGATATTCTACTGGCAGCTTGGAACCCAGCTGGAGAGGACCATGGGGACATTCCGTTACAATGTCTATATATTCGGCGGAATCATTTTTACGATCATCGGGGCTTTTCTTCTTTATGGCATTTACTATGCCGTTCACGGGGTCCCCGTCATGGGCATCGGGACCTATTTTTCGACCTACTACATCAATATGTCCATCTTCCTGGCCTTTGCGGTCTGCTACCCGGACATGGAGATTCTGCTCTACTTCTTCATTCCCATCAAGATGAAGTGGATGGCCATCGTCTATGCGGTGCTGATGGTATTTGAATTCATTCAGACGGATATGGGCGGCCGGGTGGCCCTTGTGGCATCGCTTCTCAACTTCTTCATTTTTTTCCTTTCCACGAGGAACTGGCGGCGGATAGATCCCAGGGAGAAGAAGAGGCAGGCGGATTGGAAGAGAGCCTACGAAGGAAGCGGCAGGGCATCAGGCGACCGGGCCTATGGGGGCAACCCTTACACGGGCGGCGGTTCCGGAGGTTTCAATCCATTCGGAGGTGCTCAGAGCGCCCGGAAATCCCAGGGGGCACCGAGGGTTCACAAGTGTGAGATCTGTGGGCGGACGGAAATTACGAATCCGGAGCTTACCTTCCGCTATTGCAGTAAATGCAAGGGAAACCACGAGTACTGCAATGACCACCTTTTTACACATAAGCACATCGTATAAAAACAGAATAGAAAGAGATATAGAAAGCAATGTCTGACGAGACAAGCACAGCAGAAGTTACAGGGAAGAAGAGCCGCAATTTCATTGAAGAGGCCATAGATCAGGATCTACGCGAAGGGCGTTATAAGGAAGTCGTTACCCGTTTCCCGCCCGAGCCCAACGGCTTTCTCCATGTGGGCCACGCCAAGTCAATTATCCTGAATTCCGGAATTGCCAAGGAATACGGCGGAACGTTCCACATGCGCTTTGATGACACGAACCCGACGAAGGAGAAGTCCGAATTCATGGACTCCATCGTTGAGGATGTCAAGTGGTTGGGTGCTGACTTCGGAGGGAAGATTTACTATGCCTCCGACTATTTCGACAAGATGTACGAATGCGCAGTTCTTCTCATCAAGAAGGGACTGGCCTACGCATCTGACCTTTCGGCAGATCAGATCCGGGAGACGAGGGGAACCCTGACGGAGGCTGGCACGAACGATCCGAACCGCGAGCGGCCGGTGGATGAGTCTCTGCAGATTTTTTCCGACATGAAGGCCGGGAAGTATAATGACGGGGAGATGGTTCTCCGGGCGAAGATTGACATGGCTTCTCCCAATATCAATATGCGGGATCCCATTCTCTACCGTGTCGCCCATATTCCTCACGCCCGGACCGGGGACAAGTGGTGCATCTATCCCATGTACGACTTCGCCCACCCGATCGAGGACGCAATAGAGGGTATTTCCCACTCCCTCTGCACCCTGGAGTTTGAGGACCACCGGCCCCTTTACGACTGGGTTGTAAACAATACGGACTGGGAGAATCCTCCCCGACAGATAGAGTTTGCCAAGATGTACTTAAAGAACATCGTCACCGGCAAGCGCTATATCAAGAAATTGGTCGAGAACGGCATTGTGGACGGCTGGGACGACCCCCGCATCGTATCGATTGCAGGCCTTCGGCGCCGGGGCTTCACGCCGGAGTCCATCCGCAAATTCGTTGAACTCTCCGGTATTTCAAAGTCAAACGCCGTATCCGACTACGCCATGCTCGAGTACTGCATCCGGGAAGACCTGAAAAGTCAGGCTCCCCGCATCTTCGCGGTTCTTGACCCGGTGAAGCTGGTCATCGACAATTATCCCGAAGGACAGACCGAGGAGCTCCTTGTTCAGAATAATGTAGAGAATCCCGGAATGGGTTCCCGTAAGGTTCCATTCTCAAGAGAACTCTATATAGAGCGGGAGGACTTCATGGAAGTGCCTCCGGCTAAGTACAGAAGACTCTATCCGGGCAATGAGGTCCGCCTCATGAATGCCTATTATGTCACCTGCACGTCCTGCGAAAAGGATGCGGACGGCCATGTGACATTGATTCACTGCACCTATGACCCGGCTACCCGGGGAGGGGATTCCCCCGACGGGCGCAAGGTCAAGGGCACAATTCACTGGGTGGAGGCAGGAAGTGCCATTCCTGTAAAGGCCCGGCTCTATGAGAATATCGTGGACGAGGAAAAAGGCGTCTATGACGAGAACGGAGAATTGAACCTGAACCCGAATTCCATGACTGTGATGAATGCCTACGTGGAGCCGTCTCTTTCCGAGGCGAAGGTTTACGACCGTTTTCAGTTCGTCCGCAATGGTTTCTTCGTTGTTGACTCGAAGGACTCGGCTCCCGGGTCCCCGGTCTTCAACCGAATTGTTTCCCTGAAGAGCTCCTACAAGTTGCCGACTCAGGCATAGATTTTATTTTATATCCGGATGCAGAATCCGGCAGATGACCGAGAGGTCATATTATGGTCGCCCATTCGGCGGCGAAATGGAGGCAAACATGAACTTACTTGCCGGTCTAGAAAAATTCGGTATCAAGTCCGACGGCAATCTGGATATCACCCAGGATCCGTCCTCGCCCAAAAAACAGGCAGCGACTCCCCGGAAGGCGGAAGAGAAGCCCCTTGCGGAAGAGGATTTCATCCTTGAGAAGCAGGTCCAGTGCCCGGTCTGTGACCGCAAATTCCATACCCTGACCGTGAAGACCGGGAAGGCTAAGCGGCAGGAGCCGGACGACGACCTGAGACCCCGCTTTGACGGAATTGATACGGTCAAGTATGATGTGGCCTCCTGTCCCTTCTGTGGTTATTCTGCTCTGAACAAAGAGTTCATCCACGTCTCCACGACCCAGATCAAGTGGATTAAGGAGGCTGTGGGCATGAAGTTTAAGCATGTGCCGGACGCCCACAAGGAAAAGTATACCTACGATGAGGCTGTCGACCGCTTCAAACTGGCCCTGGTCTGCGCTATGGCAAAGAGGGCCAAGCTCTCCGAGAAGTCCTATATCTGCCTCAAGATTGCATGGCTGCTGCGGGGGCAGATGGAAACTCTTTCAGATGACAAGCCGGAAGAGAAGAAAAAGAAGGCAGAGCTCAAGGAAGAGTACACAGGCTTTTACAAGCAGGCCTATGAAGGTTTCACGAAGGCAGCCTCCCAGGAGTCCGGTCCTTACTGCGGCATAGACGGGGGAACTCTTGAATTCATGCTGGCCAATATGGCTATGGAACTCAAGGATTATGCCTCCGCCAGCCGGCTGGTATCGAGGCTTCTCACAAACTCCACGAATCCCAGGGTCAAGGACAAGTGTTATGACCTCAAGAACAGGATTGTGGAAGAAGTGAAAATGCAGAAGGCTGCTCAGGCCAAAGCAGCAGCGTCAGCGTCTTCATCTGCCGGACAGACTCCGGCAAAGCCCCAGTAGGGCACGGCGCAAACGATTCGTTCCATATAGTTGTTTTACATTATTATAGAGAGAAAATAATGAAATACTTCGGTACAGACGGTTTTCGGGGACAGGCCGGACAGGTCCTGACTGCCGACCACGCTTACAAAATCGGCCGCTACATCGGCTGGTACTATAATCGGGAGCACAAGGGCCGCATCGTCATCGGCAAGGACACCCGCCGCTCTTCCTACATGTTTGAGTATTCCATCGTCGCCGGCATCATTGCATCCGGTAGCGATGCCTACCTCCTCCACGTCACGACGACTCCTTCCGTGGCCTATGTGGTCCGGACGGAGGACTTTGACTGCGGGGTCATGATTTCGGCATCCCACAACCCTTATTTCGACAACGGCATCAAGCTTGTGGACGGAAACGGGCACAAGATGAAGGACGATGTTCTTTCCAGTATTGAGGACTACATCGATGGAAAGGTCGAGGAATTGCCTTTCCCGACAGGTGAGAATATCGGTATTGCTACGGATTATGCCATCGGGCGAAACCGCTATATCGGCTATCTCATTTCTCTGGCAACCCGGTCCTATAAGGGCAAGCGCATCGGTCTCGACTGCGCCAACGGTTCGACGTTCAATATCGCGAAGAGCGTTTTCGATGCCCTGGGGGCCAAGACCTACGTCATCGGCAACGAGCCGAACGGCCTCAATATCAATAACGGCGTCGGATCCACCCACATCGAGGCCCTGCAGGCTCTCGTGAAGGAGAAGGAGCTCGACTGCGGTTTTGCTTTTGACGGAGACGCGGACCGCTGCATTGCCGTTGACGAAAACGCTGACGTGGTGGACGGGGACTTCATCATCTATATCTGCGGCCGCTATCTGAAAAAGACAGGCCGCCTTTCCGGCAACCACGTCGTTGTCACTATTATGTCAAATCTCGGCCTGTTCAAGGCTTTGGAGCGAAACGGCATTGAGTATGACGTTACGACGGTCGGGGACAAGTATGTGAATGAAGACATGGTGGAGAAGGGCTATGTTCTCGGAGGTGAGCAGTCCGGCCATATCATCTTCAGTAAGCATGCCACGACCGGGGACGGAATCCTGACAGCCATTATGCTGATGGAAGTCATCCTCGAGGAGAAGAAGTCTCTTTCGGAGCTCGCTTCCGGCATGCGCAAGTACCCCCAGCTTCTTCAGAATGTCAAGGTCACGGACAAGGACAAGGTATTAAACAATGCAGACGTTCTTGCCGAGAAGGAGAAGATTTCGGAAGAACTCGGGGAATCCGGCCGCATCCTCCTTCGGGCGTCCGGGACGGAGCCTGTTGTCCGCGTCATGGTGGAAGCTGAGTCGGATGAACTCTGCCGCCAATACGTGGAGCGCATGGTGAAGACAGTCGAAAAGAATCTTTGATGAAAGCGGCTGTCTGACCCGCAGCCTTTTCATATAGAACCAATGAAACAAGGCGAGTTCGAAACCATCCTCGCCGGTTATCGTAAGGAGGGGCCCGGGCGGAGCCGGGAAGATTCCTTGCGATGCAAACCAAATCAAAACTAAGGAGAAAAAAATGAATACGAAAAAGATGTCCGGCGCCCGCTTTATTGCGGAAGGCGCCATTATTGCGGCCCTCTATGTCGTTCTGACCTGGGTATCCTCCCTCTTCGGACTTTCGAGCGGCGTCATTCAGTTCCGTATTTCGGAAGCCCTGACGATCCTTCCGGTTTTTACCCCGGCCGCCATTCCCGGTCTCTTCGTCGGCTGCCTGCTTTCAAACGTCATTGCAGGCGGAGTTATTTGGGACATTGTCTTCGGCAGTATTGCCACCCTGCTTGGTGCCATCGGCACGCGGCTGCTGAAAGATACGAAGTTTGTCTGCACCCTGCCGCCGGTCATCTCGAATATGGTCATCGTCCCCTTTGTCCTGCGCTTTGCCTACGGCGCTTCAGACGCCTGGTGGTTTATGGTGGTTACTGTGGGAATCGGGGAGGCAGTCTGCTGCATTATTCTGGGGCTCCTTCTGAAGAAGGCCCTGTGGAGAAACCGTTTCGTGATCTTTCCCTCATCCGAAATGAAAGAAACGAGTGGCGCAAAAGCGGCATAAAAACAGAAAGAATCTGCGGACAGGCGTTTTCATCGGCGTCTGTCTGCCTTTAGAAAGCGGGTTTCATGAAAGAACTGCTGGAAATTTTATCAGAAGAAGTCGGAGCTTCCTTTGCAGCTGCCGGTATCGATGCGGAATACGGAAATGTGACCCTTTCGAACCGGCCGGAGCTCTGTGAGTACCAGTGCAATGGGGCCCTTGCTTCGGCAAAGAAGTTTCATAAGAACCCCATGGAGGTCGCAGAGGCTGTGGCGGAAAAGCTTTCTGCCTCAGACACTTTTGAAGAGGTTTTTGCTGCAAAGCCCGGATTCCTCAACATGAAGGCCTCTCCTGAATTCATCCGGAAGTACCTCTGCGGAATGTATGAGGATACAGAGCGTCTCGGGGCTGAAAGGACGGCCAATCCTGAAAAACTCTTCATGGACTATGGCGGTCCCAATGTGGCAAAGCCCCTGCATGTCGGCCACCTTCGGAGTGCTGTCATCGGGGAAGCTGTCAAGCGCCTGGCCCGTTTTGAAGGGAATGATGTGACAGCGGACGTCCATCTTGGGGATTTCGGTCTGCAGATGGGCCTGATCATTACCGAACTGAAAGAACGGAAGCCGGATCTTCCCTACTTTGATGAATCCTTCGCAGGAGAGTATCCTGCAGAAGCTCCCTTCACTATTTCCGAACTGGAGGACATCTATCCGGCTGCTTCAGCCAAGTCCAAAGAGGACGAGTCCTTCCATGAAAAGGCCCTTGCTGCCACGAAGGAGATGCAGGAAGGCCGCCGGGGCTACCGGGAACTGCAGCGGCAGATCATGGAGATTTCGGTCTCCGACTTGAAGAAAAACTATGCCCGTCTGAATGTCAATTTCGATCTCTGGAAAGGAGAGTCGGACGCTGAGCCTTATATTTCCGGCATGGTGGAGGATATGAAAGCAAAGGGCTTTGCCCATGAATCCAATGGAGCTCTGGTTGTTGACGTGGAAGAGGAAGGGGACAAAAAGACCATTCCTCCCTGTATGATTCTGAAGTCTGACGGGGCTGCCCTCTACGATACAACGGACCTGGCAACCCTCATCTGGCGGATGAAGGACTACGACCCTGATGAAGTGCTCTATGTCGTAGATTCCCGCCAGGAACTTCACTTCATCCAGTGCTTCCGCTGCGCAAAGAAGACTGGAATTGTACCGGTCAACAAGAAACTTACCTTCCTCGGTTTCGGTACCGTAAACGGTGAGGGTGGAAAACCTCTGAAGACCCGGGACGGCGGAGTCATGCGGCTGGAGTACCTTATCTCCGATATCGAGGACGCCATGTTTGAAAAGATCCGGGAGTCTTCTCCGGACATGGACGAGGCCGAAGCGCACGATATCGCAAAGACCGTGTCGCTCGCGGCCCTCAAATACGGCGACCTCAAGAACCAGCCCTCGAAGGACTATATCTTTGATATGAAGAAGTTCATCTCTTCCGAAGGCGATACGGGGCCTTATATCCTCTATACGATTGTCCGGACAAAGTCTATTCTTCGAAAATTCGCTGAGGAAGGCGGAGACATGACGTGTGTTGTGCCGGCCGCTCCCTCCGGAGCCTCCGACAAGGCGCTTGCCGAGCGGCTCTGCCTTTTCCAGTCCGAGGTCAGGGGAGCCTGTGAGAATCTTTCGCCGAACATTCTCTGCGCTTATATCTATGCCCTCTGCAACGACTTCAACCATTTTTACCACGACACAAAGATCCTTTCCTGCCCGGATGAAGGAAAGAAGAAGGGCTATATAGCAGATGTGCTGCTGACGCAGCGGGTGCTGGAGAAGTCTATTGACCTCCTCGGTTTTGAGGCTCCTGAGCGGATGTGATTTTACAGTGCCATAATTCATCATGCATGGCAAATTTATTTGCCAATGCGTGAATGAATTCATGGTACGCCCCCTCATCGAGTGCGATGCCGCGTAGCGGAAGTAAAGCACGAGATGAGGGGGAGCCTTGCGGGAACTGCGAAGCAGTGGAGCAAGGCGGTAAAATCACAACGTGCGTTGCATCGGTCACATTTTTATCACAAAGATTTGCATAATGTAGCCTTGTGTGATTGTTTTTTAGAAAGAAGGCATATTTTGACAAAAGTAGATATTTTTTCCGGATTCCTTGGAGCAGGAAAGACAACCTTGATCAAGAAGCTGATTGCCGAGGCCTGGAAGGGACAGAAGGTAGTCCTGATTGAGAACGAGTTCGGAGAAGTGGGTGTTGACGGCGGATTTCTGAAGGACTCCGGTATCCAGATTACTGAGATGAATTCCGGATGCATCTGCTGTACCCTGGTCGGAGACTTTGACAAGAATCTCCGGGAGGTTATGGAGAAGTTCTCCCCCGAGCGGATTCTGATTGAACCCTCCGGTGTCGGCAAGCTTTCTGATGTAGCTGCTTCCGTCATCCGTCTGGAGAAGGAGCTCGACATGGAACTCTGCGGCATGGCTACAATTGTCAATGCCAAGAAGGCCCGGAAGCAGATGAAGGCTTTCGGTGAATTCTTCAACGACCAGATTGCCCATGCGACAACGGTCATCCTTTCCCGGACCCAGAGCGCGGATCCTTCTGAAATTGAATTCGCAACAAAGGCGATTCAGGAACTTAATCCCAAAGCCCATGTCATCACAACCCCCTGGGATGATCTCGACGGGGCAAAGATTGCCGACGTCATCGAAGGGGCCGACAACCTCGAAGCCAAGGCCCTTTCCGAGCTTCATCACGAAGAGGAAGAGAAGGAGCACGAGGCTGAACACCATCATCACGACCACGACCATGATGACCATGATCATGACGAGCACGAGCATCATCACGACCACGATGAGGAGGAGCATGAGCACCATCATCACGACCACGATGAGGAGGAACATGAGCACCATCATCATCACCACCACGCCGACGAGGTCTTCGATACCTGGGGCATTGAGACCCCCCATGTCTTCGAGAAGTCTACAATCGAAGGCATGCTGAAGGAATTCGCCGATGGAAATACGTACGGCGAAGTCATCCGGGCCAAGGGCATGGTGCCGACGACGGACGGCAGCTGGGTTTACTATGACCTTGTGGACGGAGAGTATGAGCTTCGGGACGGGGCACCGGACTTCACGGGCCGCCTTGTCGTCATCGGAGAGCATCTTGACGAGAAGGCCATTGTAAAAGGCTACGGGCTCTGAGCCTTATAAATTCGGGCAAAGGAATACCGGGAAGTGTTTACCCGGGGTTTACATTAGTCATATAGATTGAAACAGTGAGCGGATATGGCACAGGAAAATCCAAACGAAATACCGGTATATATGTTCTATGGCTTTATGGACTCGGGCAAGACGTCTATGATCCGGGAGACGCTTTTTGACAACGGCTTTGCGGACGACATAGAGCGCTTCCTCCTCATAGTCTGCGAGGACGGGGACGAGGAGTACGACGAAAAGGCGCTGAACTCTATCGGCGGGACGCTTGTAATGATCGATAAGCAGGAGGACTTCAACGAAGAAAACCTGCAGAAGCTGACGGATGCCTATAAGCCCGAGGCCGTCTTCGTCGAGTACAACGGGACCTGGGAAGTGGGCCCTGTCTACGAGATGGATGGACCCAAGGACTGGGTTATCGTTCAGGCCATCACGACCGTGGATGCGACAACATTTGAGATGTATATGAAAAATATGCGGACCATGATGAGCGAGCAGCTCTTCAAGGCCGATGTTGTCATTTTCAACCGCTGCCCCAATGATGTCAAAAAGGCCAAGTTCCGGGCCAACGTCAAGTCCGTAAACCGGGCCTGCCAGATTGCCTATATAAGGACGGATGGCTCTGTCGATGATACGCCGGAGGAACTACCCTTCGACCTTTCGAAGGATACCATCGACATTTCCGACGCCGACTACGCCCTTTGGTTTATGGACTGCATGGACCATCCCAAGAAGTATGACGGGAAGAAGGTGCATTTTCTGGGCCTTGTCTACAATCCCACGGAAGGTAAAGGGAAACTCAAGAAGGGCATCTTCGTGCCCGGCCGCTTTGCTATGACCTGCTGCGTCGAGGACATCCAGTTCCTCGGGATGAAGTGCAAGTATGATAAGGCAGCCGATATCGGCCACAAGTCCTGGATTGACCTCACGGCTACGGTAAAGAATGAGTTCGCCACCGAGTATCACGGCAAGGGGCCCGTTCTCTATCCTGTGGACATCGAACCTGCCGAAAAGCCGCAAGACGAGCTTGTGTACTTTAATTAATAATGTAAAACGATTATTTTTTGCTGCTTTTTTCACAGTGCATCTCAGGCCGGCCCATTCCGGCCTGTTGCAATATCTACAGGAAAGAAAAGAGAGAGGAAGGATTATGTTTGAGATTCTGAAGAAGGAACTTCTCGCGGACAGAATCTACGGCATGGAGGTGCATGCCCCCAATGTCACGGAACGCTGTTTGCCCGGGCAGTTCCTGATTGTCCGGTGCGGAGAGGACGGAGAGCGGATTCCCCTTACCATCTGTGACTATGACAGGGAGAGCGGCAATGTCGTCATCGTTTTTCAGACCGTCGGGGCATCGACCCAGGAAATGGCGGAGCTTTCCGTCGGCGACTCCTTCACGGATGTGGTCGGACCTCTGGGCCAGCCCTCGGAGCTCTGCCGGGAGGAAAATCTCGAAGAGACACGGAAGAAGAAAATCGTCTTCATCGCCGGCGGCGTAGGCACCGCCCCGGTCTATCCCCAGGTCAAGTGGCTGAAAGAGCACGGCATTCCTTCGGACGTCATCATGGGTTCCCGGACCAAGGACCTTCTCTTTTACGTGGATGAGATGCGGTCTGTTGCTGAGAATCTTTACGTCACGACGGACGACGGCACCTATGGATTCCATGGCATGGGTACGAACCAGCTGCAGGCCCTTTGGGACGAAGGCAAACGCTACGATCACTGCGTCGCTATCGGTCCCATGATCATGATGAAGTTTGTCTGCAAGCTGACGAAGGAACTGGGCATCCACACGATTGTTTCCATGAATCCTATCATGGTGGACGGGACCGGTATGTGCGGGGCCTGCCGTCTGGTTGTCGGCAGTGAGGTGAAATTCGCCTGTGTAGACGGACCGGAGTTTGACGGCCACCTCGTGGACTTTGATCTCGCTATGAAGCGGGCGGCCCAATATAAGACAGAAGAGGGCCGGAAGAAACTTGAACTCGAAGAAGGGGCCACCCACCACGGGGGCTGCGGAAACTGCGGAGGTGACAAGTAATGGACGTAAACGTAAGAACACCGATTGCCGAGCAGGATCCTAAAGTCCGGGCTAAGAATTTCGACGAGGTCTGCCTGGGTTATACAGAAGACGAGGCTGTCGAGGAAGCTTCCCGCTGCCTTAACTGCAAGAACCCCCGCTGTGTCGGCGGCTGCCCCGTCTCCATCAATATCCCCGCTTTCATTCAGGAAGTGAAAGCACGAAACTTCGAGAAGGCCTATGAGATCATCTCCGAGTCCTCGGCTCTTCCTGCGGTCTGCGGCCGGGTCTGCCCCCAGGAGACCCAGTGTGAGGGCGTCTGCGTCCGGGGCATCAAGGGCGAGGCTGTCGCCATCGGTAAGCTCGAGCGCTTCGTGGCCGACTGGGCGAGAAAGAACGGCATCACTCCGAAGAATACGAGTGAAAAGAACGGCCACAAGGTAGCTGTCATCGGGGCCGGTCCTTCCGGACTTACCTGCGCCGGAGACCTGGCGAAGGCAGGCTACGAGGTCACCATCTTTGAGGCATTGCACAAGGCCGGCGGTGTCCTGGTCTACGGCATTCCCGAGTTCCGTCTGCCCAAGGACGAGGTCGTGGCGAAGGAAGTCGAGAACGTAAAGAACTTAGGCGTTACAATCGATACCGATATCGTTGTAGGAAAGTCGGTCACAATCGATGACCTGATGGAGAAGGACGGATTTGAGGCTGTATTCATCGGGTCCGGGGCCGGTCTTCCCCGCTTCATGGGAATTCCGGGCGAGCAGGCCAACGGGGTCTTTTCAGCAAACGAATATCTGACCCGGAACAACCTCATGAAGGCTTATAAGGACGGGCCCACCCCCATTCATCACGGGAAGAAGGTCGTTGTGGTCGGCGGCGGAAACGTCGCCATGGATTCAGCCCGGACGGCTCTTCGTCTGGGGGCCGAGGTCCATATTGTATACCGCCGTTCCATGGCTGAGCTTCCGGCCAGAGCCGAGGAAGTCCACCATGCCGAGGAAGAGGGCATCATTTTCGACCTCCTGCAGAACCCGACGGAAATCCTGACCGATGAAAACGGAGATGTACGGGGCATCCGGGTCATAAAAATGGAGCTGGGTGAGCCCGATGAATCCGGCCGCCGGCGGCCCGTGGAAGTGCCCGGTTCCGAGTATGAAATCGAATGTGACACGGTCATCATGGCCCTCGGTACATCGCCGAATCCCCTCATTGCTTCGACGACAAAGGGCCTTGATACCAATAAGCGGGGCTGTATTGTCTCCGAGGACGAGTTCGGAAAGACTACCCGGGAGGGCGTCTATGCAGGCGGTGACGCTGTGACAGGAGCTGCCACGGTAATTCTGGCTATGGGAGCCGGCAAGGCTGCTGCCAAGGGCATCATGTCCTATTTCGAGAACCGCTGAGGAAACAATTATTGTAGAACTAATAATAAGGCATCCGGTATCCGGGTGCCTTTTTTCTGCCCATTTTTCTTCCTGTATGGTATACTGATTGCAGAAAAGGCAGTTTCCGAAAAGAGGGAAACGGGGGAACGAATACATGGCACAGGTACTGAAGGATTATCTGAACAGTCTGTCTCAGACGAAAGAGCTTACGATTGAGAAAATCCGGGGAGAATTCGACGCCCGGCAGGTGGATGTCCAGGCAGAGGACGGCTTCATCCTCTTTAACTACCGGGAAGGGGCCGATACGGATGACGAGATTGTGCGGGACTGCTGCGGTACCATACTGGCGGCCCGGGGGGAGAATGACGGGGTGCACAGTTTCATTGTCCCTGACTCCATCGACTATGTCTGCCGGCCTCTTTTTACGGAGAAACGGGATGGCCTGATTACGGTCTGGAAAACCCGCTTCAAGTGGAATATTTCCACTCCGGATCAGATTCATGCCTCGGATGCTTTCTGGGCAGGCAATGAAAAGTCTGTGCAGGCTCGTTTTGAAAAGGCCTGCGACAAGCTCTGCGGCGTTTCCTTCCCCATGACCGGCTGGAAGCGCTTCTGCGTGAAGCTGGACAAAACCCTGCAGATGAGCGGGAAGAACTATACCTTCATGTTCCGCCTGCAGGAGGAGGATATAGAGAATGGAACCCCCGCCGGCATCCGCCACGTCGGAACATGCGACAAGGAAACCGGTGAGGTTGTTTACTTCGACTTTAACTCCTACTTCGATTTCGAGGGCGGAGCCGTTCTCTACTGAGAAGATGAATCCCCGCGGTGTTCCGCGGGGACTTTTGCACTATAAATGTATGACAATAATCACCTGGTCAGGCAGGTAAAAAGCCGGTCATTATCCGCAGGGTTCATGAAGCAGATTCGTATAAAGCGGTCTGAGAGGAAGGGGAAGCTGGAGCAGTCACGGATCATCATCTTTTCTTTAATGGCCTTTTCAAAGAGGGCATGACTGTCCGTCTTTTCATCCAGAATCTTCATCAGCATGAAATTTCCCTTGGGGTTATAGGGCTTGAAGCGGGAGCTCTTCGAATATGCTTCGAAGAGCCTCTTTCTTTCCGAGGATATGAGGCTTCTCGTCTTTTCGATATACTCCTCATCGCGGAACATGTACTGCCCCGCGAACGCAGCAAGCGAGTGAATCATCCAGGGGTTCTTCTTCCGGTCCACGTCGGAGAAGAGGTCGGTGTTGCCGGTGACGGCATATCCCAAACGAAGGCCCGGGCAGGCAAAGAACTTGCTCGTGGAACGCAGGACGAAAATATTATTATAATATTCCGTGAGGGGGATGGCCGTGAGATCAGATGCGTCCTCCGCGAACTCGATGTAGGTTTCATCCACCATTACGTAGATGGACTTCTCCTTGCAGACGTCGAGAATCTTCCGCATGGAGGAGCGGGGGATGGCCGTGCCCGTGGGATTATTGGGAGAGCAGAGTATGAGGAGGTCGGTGTCGGCTGACAGGGAGGCTGTGAAGGCCCCGAGGTTCAGCTCGAAGTCATCGGCTTCCTGCAGGGGGTAGTAGCTGGTCTTCCCCCCGCAGAGGGAGACCGAGCGCTCGTATTCGGAATAGGTGGGACCGAGAATTACGGCCTTTTTCGGGGATACGATATCTATGAATAATGATATCAGTTCTGTCGTTCCGTTGCCTACCAGTATGTGCTCAGGCCGGCAGAGAGTGTAGGCGGCAATTGCCTTTTTCAGGTCCGTGTAGTTTCTGTCCGGATAGGATGTGATACAGTCGATGTTTTCCGCAAGCTTGGTTCTCAGGAGGGGGGAGATGCCAAGGGGATTTACGTTTGCGGAAAAAGAAGTGATTTCCTCTTTTTTGATGTGATATACGGCTTCAATCTTTTCAAGGTCAGATCCATGAAACTGTTCTGTGATATCCGGCATGATTTTTCTGTCCTCCAAATATTTACCACTTTATAGCAAAATCAGGTATAATCAAAACTGTCTCATTATATCACACTGAAGGAGTCTTTTTCTCTTGAGAAGGAAGATCTGGCGGATGTCCGAGGACCGGTTTGATCCGGGTCCCGGGTCCATACAACTTGATAAGGAAATGCTGGACCTTTCGGCTGTAGAGAAGGAGCCTTTTTCCGGGGCCTTTTCCTTTTCGTCTGCGGACGGGGCCCTGCTCCGGGGCATGGTTTTTTCCTCCAACCCTTACGTACAGGTGGAAAGTCCTGCCTTTGAGGGAGTTTCCGTCACGGTTCGCTTTTCGGTCATTCACGCGGGCTGTCGGGCCGGGGATATTCTTTCAGGGGACTTCTATGTCATCCTTCAGGGAAAGTCCTTTGATATTCCCTATACGATTACCTACGGCCCCAAAAACCTGACGGCAGATGGCATTTCAATAGAGACGCCGGAGAACTTTGCAGAGCTTTATAAAAAAGCTCCTGCCGATGCCCTTGCCCTTTTCTATACCGATGATTTTGCTTCTTTTGCGGTCCGGTGCGGGAAGGACTTTGAACTTCTCTACCGGGGTTACCGCAGTTTTCCCCGGACCTTTGACAATATGGAGGAGTTTCTGACCGGGGCCGGCCTCAAGGAGCGGGTTCATTTCGACATCTCCGAGACTTCCCTCACCTATACGGTGGGTGAGGAGGCCATGCGGGAATCCATAGATATCACAAAGTCCGCCTGGGGCTATACCCGCATCAGCGTGTCCTGTGACAGTCCTTTCATCACGGTGGGCCATACCCTCCTTTCCAATGATTTCTTTGTGGGAAGTGTATGCCACTTCGATTTCTTCATCCATCCGGAGCGCATGCACGCGGGAAAGAACTACTGCCGCATCACATTTACCGGAACCAATGACGTAAAGACCCTGACGGTCCTCTGCCGGAAGGAAGAGGGCTCTCTGGATCATGACGACAGCCGCCGGGTGCGTCTCCGGGGCTCTGTGGCTCTGACACAGGACTATCTTTCCTACCGCTTCGGAAAACTTTCGGCCGGGGACTGGTGTGAAAAGACCCTGTCTGTCATTGATACCATGGAGACCGTCTCGGGCGCAAGTGAGCGCCTTCTCCTTTCCCTGATGCGGACTCAGGCCCTGATTGTGACCGGCCGAAAGGCGGAAGCCCTGCCTCTGGTTGAATCCCTGAAAACGGATATCGTCGACAAGAAGTCCTTTGAATGGGCTTACCTTCTCTATCTCTGCACGATGATTGAGCCGGAGAAGACCTATGTGGACCGGCTCACAGCGGAGGTGGAGAATATCTTCCGCGAACGGCAGGGAGATGAGCGGGTCTTCTGGCTTCTCCTTTTCCTCCGGGAAGAGTATGTGACGAACGGACTCAAGGAGCTCTCGGACATCCGTCAGTTCGTTATGGCAGGTTCTTCTTCGCCCTTCCTCTACGTGGAAGCTCTTTCTGTCATCAAGAAGGACCCCCTGCTTATTAAGGAGTTTGATCCTTTCACCCTGCGTATTCTCTCCTGGGCAGCCAGAAAAGGCCGCCTGACAGGGAATATCTGCATGCGGCTTTCCACCCTTTTGGGCAGGGAGAAAGCTTATGACAAGAAAGTCTTCTATGTCATCAAAAAGGCCTATGCTTCCAGCCCTTCCCAGGAGCTTCTCGATGCGGCGCTTAGGTACCTTCTTCGAAACTCCGTCTATGGACCGGATGTCCTCTCCTGGTATGATCTGGCCGTCCGTTTGGGCCTGTCCCTGACCGGCCTCTACGAAGCTTATGTGATGAGCCTTCCCGAGGACTACGCAAGGCCGCTCCCCGAGGATGTCCTCCGCTATTTCGGCTATTCGAATACGATCAGCTTCGACCGGAAGGCCTTTGTTTACGCCTCCATGATTACGAACCGGGCTGCAAACCCGATTGTCTATGAGGAGACGAAAAAGACCGTCGAGACCTTTGCTCTTGAAATGATGCGGCACAGGAGACTGGACGAGAACCTGGCTGTCATCTACCAGGATGTGCTGGACCGGGGAATCATCGATGCTGATGTGGCCGGAATGATGGCCTCCTTCCTGGTGCCGGTAAAAATTTCCTGCAGCATTCAGAATGTCCGCCGGGCCGTCATTCTGACAGACGCGGCCGAAGAGCCGGTCTATGTGCCGGTCATCCGGGATACGGCCTATATCCCCGTTTCCTGCCGGACCTACCGGGTTTTTCTCGAAATGGACGGAGGCCTCTATATCTCGGAAAAGGGCTTCATCATGGTCAGGGACCTCATGGACCTCATCCGCATTCTGCCGAGGCTGAAGAAGGAAGCGAAGGACCTCCTTCCCTACTTCATATATGACCTGAATACGATTCAGACAAAAGAGGACATCCCTAAGGATATGGCGGATACGATTGCCGCCTTCCTTGACAGCCCGGACATCCGCTACGGGTATAAGGCCGGGCGCTTTCCATTATTCATAGAATATCTGAGCACAGAGATGCGGGAGGATGTCTTCGAGCGCTACCTCCTCCGGGAGTCGGACTATTCCGGCATGGACTCCCGGACCATCTCCTATATCATTGACCTCTTCGTCATCGGGAAAAATTCCGAAAGCGCTTACGGCCTGCTCAAAAACTACTATGGCATCAAGGCGACCGGCCGCTCCCTCCTATCACTTGTGACAGAGAAAATCGGGGAGGAGCCGGACAGGGCGGATGACTTCCTTGTATCTATGGCCGCCTATCTCATGGGCCAGTATCTTGACAATGAAACTACCATCCGCTATCTCGGGAATTTCTATGTGGGACCGGAAAGGGTCATGGCCGATATCTGGAAGCATATGAAGGCCTACGCTCTGCCTACGGAGCGCCTTACGGAACGGGCCGTGACCGAAATGCTATATACGGAAAATTTCACGGGCGACAGCGAAGGCATCTTCGAAGACTACCTGTCCGGGCATCCCAACCGCATGATTGCCGAGGCCTGGTTCACTTACTGGGCCCATACCTATATGAAGCACGGAAAGGAAATTCCTCAAACCGTCTTCACCCACCTGGCGGAATTCCACCGGAGGGGGGAGAAGCTGAATGAGAGCTGTCTTGTGGGGCTCCTCGCCCATTTCTGCCGGAAGGATACGTTCACGGAGGAGGAGCACGCCCTTCTTTCCGACCTCCTTTCCGAAGCCATCCGGAAGAACCTCTACTTCGACTTTTACCGGGAGTGTCCGGACGACCTTCTGATCCGCTATCATCTCTATGACAAGTACTTCATCACCTATGAGGGAGAAGAGGGGGAACGGATCGATCTTTTTCTCAAGAATGCCTCCGGCCAGAAAATCCGTGCTGAGATGGTGGAGATGTATCCGGGCATCTATGTGAGCCAGTTTGTCCTCTTCTTCGGGGATAAGTCAGGCTATGAAATCTGCCTGAGGGACGCGCCGGAGAAGGTGTTGAAAACCGGGGAAATTTCCTGCACGGACGAATTTACAGGCGGAGAGGAGAGCCGCTACGGCCTGATCAACAGGATGCGGTCCGGCCTCATCTATTCCGATGACCGGCAGACAGAAGTCTACATGAAGAAATATACGGCCCTTACGAATGCAACGGACAAGCTGTTTTCGCTGCGCTAGAAGAATAATATGGAACCAATGGAAGATGAAAACAATCGTGACGGCGTAATCGTCGGCATTGATCTGGGGCAGGAGAATACCTTCGTCAGTTACTATGTACAGGGTATGGAGGAGCCGGACACCATCAGTACTGTCATGGGTTCGGAGACTTTTCAGATTCCCACGGCCCTGGCCAAGAAGAAGGGACTGGGCCAGTGGTTCTTCGGCAACGATGCTCTGTCCCAGGTCCGCCTTTCCATGGCGGTGGCGGCCGACGGTTTTCTTGAAAAGGCATGGAACAATGAAAAGCTCTTTCTCGATTCGGAGGAATATGAGGCCAGGGACCTCTTGTCAGTCTATATCAAGAAGCTTCTGACCCTGCCGGTCATCGGCTTTCAGAAGCGGCCCCTTTCAAAGCTTGTCATTGCCATGGAGCATATGGACAGGAGAGTACATGAGACTTTTGTGTCCGTCTGCCGCCGCCTTTCCATAGAGCCGGACCGCCTCCTTCTCATTGACTATTCCGAGAGCTTCTATTACTATGCCCTGTCCCAGAAGCCCGAGCTCTACCGCAGCGACGTACTTCTTTTTGACTACAATGGCGGCCGGCTCATGCACTGCCTCCTGACAAGGAACAGAAATACAACTCCGGAGACCGTGAATCTGACCAGCGGAAACGACGGAGAACTTCTGGAGAACCGGGATCGGGATTTCGATGAGATTCTCGCACGATTCTTTGATGAGCGGACGATTTCCTCAGTCTTTCTCATCGGGAGCGGCTTCGACGGGGACTGGATGAAGGTATCCTTGCAGAGGATGCTTAGGACTACCCGGGTCTTCATGGGAAAGAACCTCTATTCCAAAGGAGCCTGCTATGCGGGCATTGTAGAAAGGGCGGACATAGACTGGCCCTTCGTCTACATAGGGGACAATGAACTCAAGGTCAATATTTCACTCAAGGTCTTAGACCGCAACGAGATGAAGTTCGTCACCCTCCTGACGGCCGGGGACAACTGGTACGACACAAAGGGAGAGTGCGAAGCCATTCTGGACGGCAGCCCTGAAATCGAGTGCTGGCTGCAGAGGCCGGATGAGCGGAAAGCCGAGGTCTTTTCCATTCCTCTCTCCGATATGCCGAAGAGGGAGAACCGGACGAGCCGGCTTCGGATTGAAGCGGCCCCGGTGTCCGATACCGAGGTGAAGATTACAGTGAGGGACTTAGGGTTCGGGGAAATTTCGCCCCAGACCAAAAAGACCTGGACTACGAATGTGAAGGCTTCTGAAGGACGCATTTTTTAAAAACGTCTGTTAAACAACCGCTTTTTGCAGTCGATAAGAAAACGCGTGAGAGCGCTTCTATAAAGGAGTTTTCCATGGGTGAACTCATACTGGCGCGCACGGGTGTGGCCGCCAATCCATATTACATCGATGAATTATCGCTGAACATATATTCTTTGGAGGAACTTTCCTACTATATCTACCACAATGTCTGGCTCTTAAACCACGACTTCATGAGCCTGTCCCTGGCTGAGTGGACAGGGAAGGAGCTGGGCCTTACGGAGCTTTCGGAGCGGCTGAAGGGGCTTATTGCCGACGACGCACCTCTCACAGCCTTCGTGTCGGAAATCCTGACAGAGAACGGGTATTTGACAACGAAGGAAATCCGGGATACTTTGTCTGTCCTCAAGTCCTTTGAAAACAAGTCCGAGGCCGAGTGCCGGAAGATGCGGGCTGACCGTCTATTCGAATCCGGCCGCCTTGTGGACAGTGTCTACGAGTATGAAAATCTTTTAAAGAACCGGGAGAATATTTCCGTCACCCTTCTCGGGGATATCCGTCACAATCTGGGCGTCTGCTACGCAAAGCTTTTTTTCCTGCCCCAGGCGGCGGACTGCTTCCGTCTTGCTTATGAAGCCAACCGGAATCGGGAGTCCCTCTATTCCTACCTGGCGACCCTCCTTCTCATGGAGGATGAGGAGAATTTCACGGCTGCCTGTGACCGCTACCTTTTGAGCAGTGAGGAAAAGAACCGTCTGCGGCAGCGGGTTCAGGAGGTCCTGCACTGCCGGGAGACCGAAGAATTTGCAAACCGGGTCAATCGGCTTTCCAGTGACTATTCCGACAGGGAGGCTTACCGGCGGGAACTCTCCCATATCATAAACGGCTTTGAAGAAGACTATCGGGCCGTCTGCCGGATTTGATTTCGCGGATCATATGAAAGGGCCGGGAGCCGCCGGCACCCGGATTCCATAGAAAATGTTTTGATGAGGATTTGATTTTTGTTCGGGAAGAGTAAGAGCAGAAAAAAAGAAGAATTAGACGAGCGCTTCGAAGAGGTCTATAAGGAAATCCATGCCATTGATGACTGGGACGACCCGCGGAAAATCGAGCACTATATTCTCGATTCCTGCGAGCAGATCATTACCCTGACCAAGGAAGTTGAAGGGGAGAAGAAGCAGCTTTCCGTCATCAATTCTTATATCTCCGATGTGGAGAAGATAGAAGGTCTGCCGCCCAAAGACCGGCGGGAGATTGCGGAGACAGCGTCCAAGGTCACGGAGCTTACAAAGTCCCGGGACACCTACCAGAAGAAGGACAAGAAGGTAACGGATTCCGTCTTTGCCCTCATGCAGCAGTACGACGACACTATGCCCTCCGAAATCGTCCGCATGCAGAATAATGAAAACTATCAGGAAAAGGTCAAGCGGGACATGGCCGTGCTCGAAGGGGAGCGGGGAGAGGCCCGCTATGACATCGATGAAAGCCGGCAGAGAGAGAAGTACCTGGGCCGATTTTCCATTCTGGCCCTCATCGTCTTTGCCACCATCTTTTTCGTCCTGATGGTTTTAAAGACCCAGACCGAAATGGTAATCACAACCTACATGCTCTTCTACCTGATTGCGGGGGGAGCAGCGGGGCTCTTCATCTTCCTCCGCCAGTCCTCCCTCAGGAAGGAACGGCGGAAGCGGATCCGGGAGATGAACCAGATCACCGGGCTTCTAAACTCCGTCCGGGTCAAGTATGCGACCGTGACCCGGGCCCTTGAATCTGAGAAGCAGCGCTTTGAGGTCGGCTCCTCCTATGAACTCAACTACAAGTGGGAGGCCTATCTCGCTGCGGTGCGGGAACAGGAACAGTATATGGCGGACAATGAGGACCTCGAGTACTTTTCGGGAAAACTTTTGAGGCTCCTTTCTCCTCTCAAGCTCTTCGACCGGAAAATCTGGCTCTCCCAGCCGGCTGCCCTTGTGAAGGACAGTGACCTTAAAAGTGTGAAGCAGGAGCTTATCGCCCGGAGGGAAAAGGTCACGGCTGAAATCAAAGTGGACACGGAATCCGTGAGGAGCGAGCGGGACGAAATCAACCGCCTCATGCGGGAGCACGACTATTACGTTCCGGAAATCATGGAAATCATCCACTCTGTCGACAAGCTTTGCGGCCTGACCGGAAGATAAGTACATTTTTCATTGTCCGAAAACAGTGAAAGTGTTATAGTAGCGTTCGTTGTCTCCCGGGATTTATCCCTGCGGAGATGGAAGGCAGAGTTCTCTCAGGCGACGCAGCCGATTGATATTGTTTTACATTATTCTCAGAAAGGATTTATATAATGGCAAAAGTACGTACCCGTTTCGCTCCCAGTCCCACAGGCAGAATGCATGTGGGCAATCTCCGGACTGCCCTCTATGCATATCTCATCACCCGTCATGCCGGAGGGGATTTCATTCTTCGGATTGAGGACACGGATCAGGAGCGCTACGTTGAGGGAGCCGTTGACATCATCTACCGGACCCTGAAAGAAACCGGCCTGACCTGGGACGAGGGCCCGGACATCGGCGGAAATTACGGTCCCTACGTACAGAGTGAGCGGCAGGAGGCCGGTCTCTACCTCGAGTATGCGAAGAAACTGATTGAAAAAGGCGAGGCATATTACTGCTTCTGCACGCCTGAGCGGCTGGAGAGCCTGAAGCAGGTCATCGACGGTAAGGAAGTCTCTATCTACGACAAGCACTGCCTGTCCCTGACGCCGGAAGAGGTGCAGCGAAATCTCGATGCCGGCATGCCCTATGTCATCCGCCAGAACAATCCCCGGACCGGGACCACTACATTTCATGACGAAATTTACGGGGACATCACAGTGGACAATGCCGAACTTGACGATATGATTCTCATCAAGTCTGACGGTTTCCCTACATATAATTTCGCCAACGTTGTTGACGACCACCTGATGGGTATCACTCATGTAGTCCGCGGAAACGAGTATCTTTCTTCTTCACCGAAGTACAACCGCCTCTATGAGGCCTTCGGCTGGGAAGTGCCCAAGTATATTCACTGCCCCCTGATTACGAACGAAGAGCACCAGAAGCTTTCGAAGCGCAGCGGGCATTCCTCTTTCGAGGACCTGATTGAGCAGGGCTACCTCACGGAAGCTGTCGTAAACTTCGTCGCCCTTCTCGGCTGGAGCCCGGAAGGGGACAATGAGATCATGGACTTAGGCGAGCTCATCAAAGCCTTCGACTATACCCGAATCAGTAAGTCCCCGGCCGTTTTCGATACGGTCAAACTCAAATGGATGAATGGGGAGTACATCAAGAAACTTGCCCCTGACAAGTATTACGAGATGGCCCTTCCCTACCTGAAGGAGGCCGTCAAGCGGAATGTGGACTACCGGAAACTTGCCGATATGTCCCAGTCAAGAATTGAAATCTTCCCCGATGTGGCAGAACTCTTCGACTTCGTGGATGAGGTGCCGGAGTACGACATCAGCCTCTACACCCACAAGAAGATGAAGACAGACCCCGAGTCTTCCCTGTCCCTCTTAAAGGAAATCCTGCCCGTTCTTGAAAAGCAGGAAGACTACAGCAATGACGCCCTTTTCGAGTGCTGCCGGGTCTTCGCCGCAGAGAACAGCTATAAGAACGGTTTCGTCTTCTGGCCTGTCCGGACAGCCCTTTCCGGAAAGCCCACGACCCCCGGCGGGGCCACGGAGCTACTCGAGCTTCTCGGCAAGGAAGAGTCCCTGAAGAGAATCCGGGCCGCTATTGACAAACTCGAATCCAGCATTTAATATAGCCATACATTTAAGTTTCGGTAAAAACACCATACGCCTGCGGAAAGAATTCTTTTCTGCGGGGTATGGTGTTTTTTGTCGAGTCGGATTTGAAAGGAGAAAGTGCCTATGCGGGCAGACGAAAACCAGCGCCGGGCTATAGAAGTGAAGGACGGGCCCTGTCTTGTGCTGGCAGGGCCGGGCTCAGGAAAGACCACCGTGCTTGTGAACCGGATTTATACCCTGATCACGGTCCACGGCGCCGCCCCGGAAAGCCTCATGGTCATCACATTTACGAGGGCCTCAGCCCTGGAGATGCGGGACCGCTTCTATAAGCTCATGGCGGACGGAGGGTCCTTTGAAAGGCCTCCGGTCACATTCGGTACATTTCATTCTATCTTTTATCAGATTCTAAGAGACCGGTCGGTCTTTTCTGATTTCACCCTACTTAACGGGAAGAACAAAAATCTCTTCATCCGGGAATGTGCGGCCTCTCTGGGGCTTCTTTCCGATGCCAATCCCGAGACCTTCGACCTCCTGACCGGGGACATTTCCGCAGCCGGAAACGCGTCCCTGAAGCGCCTCCGCTGCGGATTGAAAGAAGAGGAATTCAGTCAGCTCTATGCCCTGTATGCAAAGCGCAAGCGGGACTATCACTGCCTCGATTTCGATGACATGCTGTCCCTGGCCAAAGAGGCCTTCGAAACGGACCCTGAGCTGCTCTGCTCTTTAAAGGCGAGATATAAGTACTTCCTCGTTGATGAGGCCCAGGACATGAATGCCCTGCAGTATGACTGTATGAAGCTTCTTTCCAATCATACGAACAATCTTTTCCTGGTCGGTGATGACGACCAGTCCATCTACGGTTTTCGCGGTGCCTCCGCCGGTTTTCTCTTAAACTTTCCCAAGGATTATCCTGACTGTCAGCTTATTTACCTTTCGAACAATTACCGCTGCGATGAAAAAATCGTGACAGCCTCAAGTGTATTGATTCAGAATAATCAGGAGCGCTTCGAAAAGCAGCCAGTTTCAAAGACGGGGCGTCCGGGGGAGATTACCCTCAGTATGCACGCAGGAGAAAAGGAGGAAGGGGATTTCATCCTTTCTTACCTGAAGAAGTTCGTGGGAAGCGAGAGGACCATTGCCGTTCTTTCCCGTCACCGGGCCGACGCGGCCCTGCTCATGGAAATGCTGGATGCAGCCGGAATTCCTTATTATGGGGGTACAAAAAAGAAGGGGACGGTCCTGCCGGTCTTTTGGGATGATATGATGGCATGGCTCGCATTGGCTTCCGGGGGCAACCGCCGGGCCGATGTCCTCCGGGTCATGAACCTGCCTGAACGGCGGATTCCAAGATACGGTCTCGATGAAGAGAATGTGGACTTTAAAAAGTGGTTAGAAGGCTTTAATGCTGACCCGGCAGCAAAGGCACGGGTCAGTGCCTTCATTCACCAGATAGAGACCATGCGGCACATGGCTTTAGGGGCTGTCCTTCTCTATATCAAAAAGGCCTGCGGGTACGAGCAGGTGCTCTCCGCCTTAAAACGGGAACACCCGGACAAGGGGGCCCTGGCCGAGGCAGAGTTCAATCATCTCTTCGAAGAGGCAAAGGCATTCAGGCGGACAGACCAGCTGCTTTCCTACATGCAGGAAAAGAAGGAGGCTGCCACTGAGGAAGGCCCTAAGGAAGAGGCAGGAGAGAATAATATTTTTCTATACACTTATCACGGCTCCAAGGGCCTGGAGTTCAATGAAGTCATCCTCCTTTCCGTAAATGAGACAATCGTGCCCTCAAAGAAGGCGGTCAGTACGGAAGAAGTGGAGGAGGAGAGAAGAGCCTTCTTCGTGGCCATGACCCGGGCCAAGGAGAAACTCATATTTTCCTGCATCAAAAAAAGAGGAAAGGATGCCCTTTCCCCTTCGCGGTTTCTCTATGAAATGAAAGGCTATTCCGAAAGTGCTGCCGGGAGGTAAGACTTTCTCTCAGGCCTTTTCCAGCTGGTCCTGAATCTCGGAAAAGCGTTTTTCAACGGCCTTGTATTCCTCGTCCGTCTGGATATTGTCGAGATAAGGCGAACCGTTTTCATCCTCGAAATAGCGGTAGATGACGACATTGTTGTAGTCATAGGGGATGTCGTTTTCATCCACGGGCAGGAGGACGATATAATTCTGCTCTCCGATATCGAAGATGGTCAGAATTTCGCAGTCCATGGTGGTCCCGTCATCCAGGTCCAGGGTCACCATGACGTCGGTGTCGTGCTCGTCAATGGGAAAGATGTCGCCGGGAGCCGAGTTTGCAGGGTCAGTTTTCGGATTCTTATTTTCACTCATGGGCCATATTATAAGCGGGGAAACGCATTCTTTCAAGGCAAATTTTTACAAGGCGCCTGCGTCCTTCATTCCGGGAAAATGAGAGGGCCCGTTCGAAAACGATTTTCCCCACACATTTCGTATGAAAAATGTTATACTTACGTGGATTAGCGTTTTACACGTAAGGAAAGCGGGTGCAGTGAATGAAAAAGACAATCCGAACCGGTGATTTCTATACCTTCGGGACCCGGATTCATGAGGACAGCTGCACTTTTACTTTTCCGGTCGAAACAGATGAAACGCCTGCCATTCTTCTTTACGACAGAACTTCCGGGGAAGAGAAGGAGCGTATCCCCCTCCCTCCCTGTTGCCGTCTGGGCCATGTCTGGTCTGTTACGATTTCCGGATTCGATTTCAAAAAGCTTTCCTATCAGATTGAGCGGGACGGGCGCATTGAAACGGACCGCTATGCCCGGGTCATATGCGGCCGGGAGAAGTGGGCCGACGAAGAGCGGTATGTGAAAAATTACGAGGTACGCAGCGGATTTGCATTATCCTCATACACCTGGAAGAACGGTTCTCCCGATGTGGCCCCAGAGGATATGATTCTCTACAAGGCCCACCTCAGAGGTTTTTCCATGAAGGCGCCCGGTGTGAAGGCCCGGTCCCGCGGGAATTACCGGGGACTCATGGAGAAACTCCCGGACCTTGCCGCCTTCGGATTCAATGCCATCGAGCTCATGCCGGTCTATGAATTCGAGGACCTCTATTTCAAGAGCCACCTCGAGATGAATGCGGAGGGTGAGACCGTCACGGTGAACGAGGAGCCCTATGCGGTGAATTACTGGGGCTACGGGACCGGCTATTACTTTGCCCCCAAAGCCTCCTATTTCGGGGGCACAGACCCCGACCTTCACATGAAGGAGCTCGTAGACTTATCCCACGGACTCGGCATGGAGATGATTCTCGAATTTTCCTTTGAAAAGAAGATTCCGGACGACGAGCTTATTGACGCCCTTGTCTACTGGGTCAGGGAATACCATATCGACGGCTTCCACCTATTAGGAGCGGGCCTGCCCGCCGAGCGGATTGTGGCCAATCCCTACCTTTCCGGAACGAAAATATTGTACAACGGATTCTCCTATGACCTTCTGAATCAGGAGCGGGGCGGCAAGCACATCTTCGTCACGGACGACGGCTTCCAGTATCCCCTCCGCCGCCTGCAGAACCACATGGACGGCAACGCGGCCGAGTTTTCCGAGATGCTGCGGCGGCAGAACAAGAGCTACGGCTTCGTAAACTATGCGGCGGACTCCACCGGCATGACCCTCTACGACGCTTATTCCTACGGGGACAAGCACAACGAGAAGAACGGGGAAAACAATCGTGACGGGAACAATTACAATGTCTCTGCCAACAATGGCTTTGAAGGCGAGACAAAGAACAAGGTAACAAACCGCCTGCGGCTGACTTCCGTGCGGACAGCATTGCTTTCCGTCCTTATTTCCCAGGGTATCCCGATGATCAATTCCGGCGACGGGAGCCTGAACACTCAGTCCGGCAACAACAATCCTTACTGTCAGGACAACTCCCTCGGCTGGCCTGACTTCGGCCGCAAGGGAGTGAACCAATCCATGCGGGACTATCTAAAAGCCCTCATCGCTTTCCGGAAAGCGCATACCTGTCTGTCTCAGGCCGATCCGGTCCGCTTCTCTGACTACCTGCATGTGGGCCTTCCCGACCTTTCCTACCACGGGAGAGAGCCCTGGATCATGGGTATAGGGGCCGAGAAGAAGGCTCTGGGCATCCTCTTCGGAGGTGCTTACGGACGCCATGAAGAGGACGAAGACGTCATGCTCCTCTACAACTTCTACTACGGGGAGGAGACATTTGCCCTGCCCACCCTGCCCGGAGGAAAGAAGTGGTACTTCGTAAACAATACGGCGGATTTCGCGTGGAATGCGGAGGGTGAACTCCTTCACGACCAGAAGGCGGCCATTGTCCCCGGCGGGACCTGCACGGTACTCATCGGGAAGGGACTGAAGGAAAAACCGGTGAAGAAAACGACAGAGAGGAAAGAAACGGGCAGAAGAGAAAATGCAGGAATGAAAGTTCCTGCGCAGAAAGCTGTGCCTGCCCATGAATAAGGCTTGGGAACATTTCAAGACCATCACCCACCACCGGCACCTGGTGCGGAAATACTGCTTTGCGGTGGGCCTCTACTGGCAGGGGTTGACCCATGACCTCTCGAAGTATTCTCCCACGGAGTTTTCTGTCGGAGCGAAGTACTACCAGGGGGACCGGAGCCCCAACAATGCCGAGCGGGAGGCCACGGGAGTCTCTACTGCCTGGCTTCACCACAAAGGCCGCAACAAGCACCACTTCGAATATTGGCTTGACTACTCCCTCGAGGGCGACCACCGCATGTGCGGCATGAAGATGCCGGTGAAGTACGTTGTCGAGATGTGCATGGACCGGATTGCTGCCTGCAAGACCTATCAAAAGGACAAGTACACGGACAGGAGCCCCCTTGAATACTATGAGAAGGGTAAGGCCCACTATCTCATGCATCCGGAGACGGCAGCCCTTCTGACCGGGCTTCTTACCATGCTGGCTGAGCACGGGGAAGAATATACATTTTCCTACATTCGCAAAAATATCCTCCACAACGTGAAATAATTTCTTAACATTTCACTTGCGTGGGGGATTTTTTTATACTAATATAAATCACGAACATTTCTATTTTTTAAGGGCATTCTGCCCGGAAAGGGACGCGGATTTTCACACGCTTCCCACTTACATTACCCTTGTTTTATCTGTCTCCTCTGAGTTTGATTTGAGATGGCTTATTTTTCATACCATTTAAAGAGAGGAGAGTACATGTATTCCTGTATCTATTCGGCCCTGCCCAGGGGCCTTTCCTGCCTGCCGGTGAAAGTAGAGACCGATATTTCTTCCGGTCTCCCGGGCTTCGAACTTGTGGGCTTCGTGTCCGCTGAGCTCCGGGAAGCCAAGGAGCGGGTCCGGTCGGCCCTCATCAATTCCGGCTTCTCCCTGCCGGTCAAGCGCATCACCGTAAACCTGTCCCCGGCTTCGGAAAAGAAAGCCGGGACGGCCTACGACCTGGCCATTGCCCTGGCAGTGCTGGCGGCGGAGGGGGCCGTCCCTGCGTCGGGTGAGCCTGTATTTGCGGCCGGGGAACTGGGCCTTGACGGGAGTGTCCGCCATGTGGACGGCCTCCTGCCCAGGCTGGTCTCGGCAGAAGAAAGCGGCGCCAAGGTATGCCTCGTGCCGGCAGTGGATCTTTTAGAGGCACGACTGGCTCCTTCTTTAAGCCTGGTTCCGGTTCAGAGCCTTGCTGAGGCCATCGCATTCCTCCGGGACGGGATTCTGCCGGACGAGACTGCTTCAGTGACAGCCATATCTGAAGAGGATGAAGAGGGCGACGAAGCGGCTCCTGTGTCAGAAGACAGGGTATGCCATGTCTATCCGGCAGAGGGACCCCGGGAACCTTCAGAACCGGTCTACCCCGTGGACTTTGCCGACATCAAGGGTCAGGCCATGCTGAAGAGGGCCTGTGAGGTAGCTGCGGCCGGCATGCATCACTTGCTTTTTGTTGGCCCGCCCGGCTGCGGAAAGACCCTGGCGGCCAAGGCCATTCCTTCGATTCTTCCGCCGGTCACCCGGGATGAGCTTCTGACTATTTCGGAGCTTTACTCTCTGGCCGGCCGCTTCGGTGAGCGGGAGCAAGCCATGTATCTTCGCCCTTTCCGGGCACCTCATCATACGATTTCCCAGGCGGCTCTGACCGGGCAGAAGGGACCGGGGGAATTGTCCCTGGCCCACGGGGGCGTCCTCTTCCTTGACGAACTGACGGAGTTCCGGCCCCAGACCTTACAGGTCCTAAGGCAGCCTCTTGAGGATGGTTTCATCCGAACCTACGAGGGCGGCGGGGACTGTTTTACATATCCTGCTGCTTTCATGCTTGTTGCAGCCATGAACCCCTGTCCCTGCGGCTACTTCCCGGACCGGAAGAAGTGCCACTGCACTTCAAGTCAGATTTCCGCCTATATAAAAAAGCTGTCCCGTCCGCTTCTTGACCGGATAGATCTTTCCGTTGAGGTTCGTCCCCTGACTTTCGAAGAGTCTTCGTCAGACACCCCGGAGGAATCGTCTGCCGAAATCCGGGACCGGGTCGTGAGGGCCCATGCCATTCAGGCTGAGCGCTATACGGACGAACCTTTTTCCTATAATTCCTGTATTCCCCAGACTCTGATTCAGAAGTACTGCCCTTTGTCGGAAAAGGACACGGCCTTCATGAAGGACAATTTTGTCCGCCTGGGCCTTACGACACGGGCCTACCACAGAATACTCCGGACTGCCCGGACCATAGCGGACCTCAGTGGAAGTGAGAATATCAAGAGAGACCACCTCTACGAGGCCATCTGCTACCGGACCGTGGAAAAGTCCTTCTGGGAAGGGAGCGTGTAGGCCTTGGGCAGAGGAGCAGTACATTTGAAGGCCGGAGTAGGAGGAATACCATGAATAGATATGAATATTTTCTCGGAAATGTGCCGGGGCTTCCGAACGCTGCCAAAATCCGCCTTGTAAAATTCTTCGGCAGTGAGGAGGCCCTGTACCGGGCGCCGGAGGAACGCATTCTGACAGCCCCCGGCCTCAAGGACCCGGAGCGGGAGAGCATGCTTCATTTCCGCAGGACCTTTGACATTGACAGGGAGTGGGAGAGCCTGCTTTCGAAAGAAATTTCCATAGTGACTTCCTTTGACCCGGCGTATCCGGCAAAACTGTCTGAAGTCTATAATCCCCCGTATCTTCTTTACTATAAAGGCACCCTGCCGAAAGCGGACGAGGACCTTTCAGCCATGGTGGGCTCCAGGGAGTGCTCAGGCTACGGGAAGAAGATGGCGGTAGAGCTGGCCGGGGCCCTGGCGAAAAACGGATTCGGGATTGTCTCGGGGATGGCCCTCGGCATAGACGGCTTTGCCCACACGGGGGCCCTTGAGGCGGGGGGCAGGACATACGCTCTTCTGGGCTGCGGGGTCGATGTCATCTATCCGAAGAAGCATGAGGACATGTATTATCAGATAATTAGAAACGGGGCGGTAATCTCAGAACTTCCTCCCGGTCAGGCTCCCCTCAGGCAGAACTTCCCCTCGAGAAACCGCCTGATTTCAGGGCTTTCCTCAAGGGTCATTGTCGTTGAAGCAAGAGAACGGTCCGGTTCCCTCATCACGGCGGACTTTGCACTTGAGCAGGGGAGGGATGTCTATGCCGTGCCGGGCCGCCTTACCGACCCGATGAGCGCCGGAACGAACCGGCTTATCTACGAGGGGGCCAATATTATTCTCTCGAAGGAACAGGTCCTTTCGGACTTTTTGGGCCTGTCAGCGGACCACGTCTGGCCCCGGCAGAATAATCTTTCTGACGAACACAATTCAGAAAATTCTGTCGATAACTCCCTTGAAAAGGACGAACGTGTGGTGTATAGTATCTTCGATTTTTATCCGAAAAATTTGGAAGAAGCATGCAAGGAGACAGACTATTCGCCCCTTTCATTCCTGTCCATCGTCATGAAGCTCTGTGACAGGGGCCTTCTCAAAGAGGTCTTCAAGAATGAGTATGTGAAGTGCTGAAAGGCGTCTCCCTTAGATTTTCAGGAGTTTTGTTTTTTAATGGCAGCAAAGAGCACAGAGGCAAAGAAAAACACCGCTACAAAGACAGCAGCAGCAAGGAAGCCCGCAGTGAAAAAGACTGCAGCTTCAAAGAGCACCGCGAAAAAGACGACTGCAAAGAAGAGCAGTGCAAAGAAGGCGAAGAATCTCGTCATTGTCGAGTCTCCGACCAAGGTCCGGCCCATTAAGGAGTTCCTGGGGTCGAATTACGAGGTCATCGCCTCGAAAGGCCATGTCCGCGACCTGCCCAAGAGTAAGCTTGGCGTCGATATTGAAAATGATTTTGAACCCCAGTACATCACCATCCGGGGCAAGGGCGACCTTCTCAAGGATATGAGGAAAGAGGCCAAGGCTGCTGACACCGTCTATCTTGCAACCGATCCTGACCGCGAAGGAGAAGCCATTTCCTGGCACCTGATCACGGCCCTGAACCTGCCGGAAGGCAAATACAAGCGGATTACTTTTAACGAAATCACGAAGACGGCTGTCAAAGACTCTCTGAAGGAGCCCCGGGACATCGATGAGAATCTCGTTGATGCCCAGCAGGCCCGCCGGGTTCTTGACCGCATAGTGGGTTATGAGATCAGCCCTGTCCTTTGGGCGAAAGTCAAGAGAGGCCTTTCCGCCGGTCGGGTCCAGTCCGTGGCATTGCGTCTCATCTGCGACCGGGAGGAAGAGATCTCCGCCTTCATTCCAAAGGAGTATTACACCCTGGCGGCCAATCTCACCTTTGACGGGAAGAAGAAGCCCATTGCATTTAACTACCAGGGCAAGGGGGCAGACCCCGACGGCCTTCTGACCCGGGCTGAAACCGACGCTGTCATGGCCTCCTGCAAGGGCAGGCCCTTCACAATTGATTCCGTGAAAGAAGGCAGCCGAACGAAGAATCCGCCTCTTCCCTTCACGACTTCGACCATGCAGCAGTCTGCCGTGAAGTCCTTAAACTTCTCCGTCAGCCGGACCATGCGGGTGGCCCAGCAGCTCTACGAAGGTGTGCCCATCAAGGGGCGGGGGACCGTGGGTCTCATCACTTATCTTCGTACGGATTCCACCCGGGTATCCGATGTGGCAAAGGCTGCAGCGGCTTCCTTTATCTCAGAGCACTACGGGGATGACTACTTAAACGAGAAGACTTCTGCTGGCAAGGGCGGGAAGAATATTCAGGATGCCCATGAGGCCATAAGGCCTGCGGACCCCTCCCTTCTTCCTTCCGAAGTGAAGGATCAGGTCTCCAGAGACCAGTACCGTCTCTATCAGCTGATCTGGAACCGCTTTATGGCGAGCCGCATGGCACCTTCCCGGTACGACACCATGTCTGTCAAGGTGAAGAACGGAGAGCACACTTTTTCTGCCTCCGGTTCCCGTATGGCTTTCGAGGGCTGGGAACTTGTCTACCGGGCGGCGAAGAAGAAGGAAGATGAGGAAGAGACTTCCGAAAACAATGAGGCTGTTTTCTCCGTGAAAGAGTCTTCGAAAGTGGAGTTTAAGAACTTCGACGAGAAGCAGCACTATACGGAGCCCCCGGCCCACTTCACCGAAGCTTCCCTGGTCCACTCCATGGAGGAATTGGGAATCGGCCGGCCTTCGACTTACTCGCCCACGATCACGACCCTGCAGAAGCGGCACTACATCACGAAGGAACAGAGATCTCTTTTTGTAACGGAGTTGGGAGAAGTTGTAAACTCCATCATGAAGGAGTCCTTCCCGGAAATCGTGGACCTCTCCTTTACGGCCAATCTGGAATCCATGCTGGACTCCATAGAAGAGGGAGATAACGATTGGAAGTCCATCATAAGGAACTTTTATCCCGACTTTGAAGCCGAGGTGAAAAAGGCTGACGAAGGCCTTGAAAAAGTAAAAATTGAGGACGAAGTGACCGATATAAAATGTGACAAGTGCGGCCGCAACATGGTCATCAAATTCGGTCCTCACGGAAAATTCCTGGCCTGCCCCGGCTTCCCGGAGTGCAGGAACACAAAGCCCCTTCTCATAAAGATTGGCGTCGCCTGCCCGAAATGCGGCAAGGACATAGTAGAGCGGAAGACGAAGAAGGGCCGGCGCTTCTATGGCTGCGAAGACTATCCCACGTGCGATTTCATGAGTTGGAACAAGCCTGTCGCCAAGAAGTGTCCGAATTGCGGGAGTTATATGGTTCAGAAGGGGAACCGGATTGTCTGCTCCGATGCTTCGTGCGGCTACAGCGAAGCAAAGGTGGAAGACGAGTCCGATGATTAATGAAAGCGGTGTAAGCAATGAGTGTACAGTTACTGGATAAGACCCGGAAAATCGGGCGTTTTCTTCACAACAACAATTCGTCCAAATTTGTGTTCAACGACATTTGCGCTGTGTTCACGGATATTCTGGACTCCAATATTTTGGTAATCAGCCGCAAGGGCAAGATTCTGGGCAAGAGCCTGAACAATGAGGAGACGAAGCTCACCGAGCTCATAGAGGGCAATGTCGGCGATTTCATCGACAAGGACTTAAACGAGCGTCTCCTTTCCATTCTTTCGACCAAGGAAAATGTGGACCTTCTGACCCTGGGCTTTACCGGAAGCGAGGCAGCAAGCGTTCACGCTATTGTGACCCCGATTGATATCTCCGGCGAGCGGCTGGGAACATTATTCCTGTATCGCTGCTCAAAGGCCTATGACATCGACGACATTATCCTGGCTGAATATGGGACCACGGTTGTCGGACTTGAAATGCTGCGATCCGTAAATGAGGAGAAGTCGGAGGAAATCCGGAAGAGCCAGGTTGTGAAGTCTGCCCTTCACACCCTTTCCGTGTCCGAGCAGGACGCCATCATCCACATTTTCAAGGAGCTGGACGGGAAGGAAGGAAAACTCGTGGCTTCCCGGATCGCGGACCAGGTGGGCATCACCCGTTCCGTCATTGTAAACGCCCTCCGGAAGTTCGAATCCGCCGGTGTCATCGAGACTCGGTCCTCAGGCATGAAGGGCACCTACATCAAGGTCGTAAACGACGCGGTCTTCCCCGAGCTGAAGCGGCTCGAAGAAGAGCGAGGCTGAAAAGCATTATCATAATAATATAAAGCACGGAAGGCTGGTATAAAAGGACTTAGGCGCTGAAAAGCGCTCTGGGTCCTTTTTTATTAAACAACTACTTCTTGTGGCCGGGCGCCTCAAAAAATACAATACCTTGTAAAAATCCCTTGTGTTTTTGACAGGATAATTTATAATATCTGATGAGTGTAAGCAGGCGGATTGTGCGCTGCTGCACAGAAAGGAAGGACTTATGCTTACATCCGACGCATTCTCCTATGTAAACATTCTCGACCGGACCCTGGACGCCTCCTGGAAGCGGCAGACCGCGATTGTGAACAATATCGCGAATGTCGACACCCCGGGCTATAAGCGACAGGACGTCACATTCTCGAACATCCTCAAGGAGGAAATCGAGGACATCACCTATAAGACGCAGGATCAGGCTATCCGGCATGCCGACATGGATGAGCTCGAGTCGGAAATCTACACCGATGCCGAGAATTTCTCCTACCGGATTGACAAGAACAATGTCGACATCGATGCGGAAAACGTGGAGCTGGCCAGCGAGCAGCTGAAGTATCAGACCATGAGTACGGCGACTTCCAGCGAGTTTGCCCGTTTCCGGACTGCGGCTTCGATTTCCTGATAGAGGAGGTGTATTGTTATGGGACTTTTTCAGGCATTTGACATCACGGCATCCGGCATGGAAGCTCAGCGCTTTCGTATGGACACGATTGCCGAGAATATTGCGAATGTAAATACGACCCGGAAGGAGGACTCGAACGAGCCCTACCGGAGGAAGATTGTCACATTTGAGACCAGAAGCCTCAACCCCATGTTTGAGGACTCCCTTGACGACTACCTGACGAAATTCCAGGGGAACGGGGTCAAGGTCTCCCGGGTCTATGAGGACACGGAGACTGACTTCACCATGGTCTATGATCCTTCCCACCCGGATGCCGATGCAAACGGCTATGTCCGTTATCCGAACGTCAATACCGTCACTGAGATGACGAATCTCATTGACTCCAGCAGGTCCTATCAGGCCAATGTCACGGCCTTCGGTGCCCTGAAGGACATGGCGACCGCGGGCATTTCCATCGGAAACAGCTGATTTTCTTCTTGGATTTAGGATTTTTTGAAGGAATGAACCTATGGATACACTGGCGAACCTGACAAATCTCTCTACCTATAATTCCGCCTACAAGATCACTCCTGTCGTGGACGATACGGCCTTTCAGAAGGTGCAGACCACGGACAACGGCTTCGGCTCCATCCTTGACTCGGCTATCCAGATGGTGAATGAGACGAATGCGGCCCAGAACACGGCCCAGGACGAGGAAATCAAATTTGCCCTAGGTCAGTCGGAAAACACCCACGACCTCATGATTGCCGAGCAGAAGGCAGCCATTGCACTGCAGTTCACGGTTTCGGTTAGAGACAGATTTCTGCAAGGGTATAATACCATTATGAATATGCAGATATAAAGTGCTGTCAATGCGAAAGACATTGCATGCTTGCATGCAAAATGGCTTTCGCATTAGACAGTCTAAACCACATGAGCACGTAGGATGATAATCCGGAGTGCGAATGTGGTTGAGGGACGCGAAAGTGCGGAGCACGGAGCGGCCCGGCACTTTATATCTGCTTAGCAAAGACACACGTTTCAGGGAGGAAGGCCAAACGATGCCGGAAGCCATACAAAACATACTGAACCGGATACGGGACTGGTGGAACAAGTTCTCCACCCGGCAGAAGATCGGCATCATCAGTGCCGTGGCCGTCGTCATCGTCGCCCTCATCATCCTGGGCATGACCATGAACAAGGTCCACTATGTGAACCTCGTGACGGCGGAGGATACGAAGCAGGCCAACTCCATCAAGTCGGCTCTCGATGGCTCCGATACAGCCCTTGACTACACGATTTCCGACGACGGCCTGACCTTCTACATCAATTCCGATCAGCAGTCCCAGGCCCGGGTTCTTCTGGGCGGGGCGGATATCGCTACAAGCGGATTCACCATCAATGACGTTGTGGACGGTTCCTTCTCTACGACGGAAGCGGATAAGAAGAAGAAGTACCTCGTATATCTCGAAGACCGCATGGCCCAGGATTTGAAATCTCTGGAATGCGTCGATGATGCGAGAGTCAACCTCAATATCCCTGACGATGACGGGACCCTGATTGCAAACCAGCTGCCCTCCTACGGGGAAGCCATTCTTACACTTAATTCCGAGATGTCCCAGGCCCAGGCCGCGAACCTGGCCCACTACATGGCCATAAACCTCGGAAACGACGACACACAGAATATTACGATTATCGACTCAAACGGCAATTCCCTCTTCTCCGGAGGCGAGGCAGCGTCTTCTTACGCGATTGCGGCCCAGAACCGGTCCGTGACCCAGCAGGCCGAGGCGGCGGAAGCCGAGAAGGTGCGGAACATTCTGGCCAATGCCGGAGCCAACAACGCATCTGTCTATGACAATCTCAAGGTCGGCGTCTCTCTTGATGCGAACTATGACTCGACGGAAGTCCTGAAATACGACTACTCCGTAGATGAAGGCCGGGACGAAGGCTACATCGATTCCAGCCTTGAAGAGACGACCGAAACCGTGAACGGGGTCGGCGGAACGCCCGGTACGGACGCCAACGACGACACAACCTATGTCATTCAGGACGGGACGAATTCTTCTTCGTCCTCTTCCAAGACCCAGTACAAGCGCCTGCCGGATGAGACCATCACGAAGACGACCGGTGAAGCCGGCAAGGTGGACAAGCAGAATTCCTCCATCGGTATCGTCGCTTATAATTACGTCATCTACCGGGAGGATGTCCTGAAAGCGGACGGCACCCTGGACGGGACGACCTGGGACCAGTACGTGGCCCAGAACTCCGCCATCCAGAAGGGCCAGGTCGACCAGGATGTAATCAATACTGTGGCCAGCGCCACAGGCATTCCCGCTCAGAATATTACCATGCTGGTCTACGACGTACCTTTCTTCGAGGCATCGGAAGCGAAGATCGGACTCGAGGACATCCTCGAAATCGTCATGGCCCTGCTGATACTCCTGCTCCTGTTCTTCGTCGTATTCCGGACCTTCCGGACGAAGCAGGAAGAGGAGGAAGAAGAAGAGGTTTCCGTCGAAACCCTTCTCGAAGAGCAGCCTGCGGATGAACTCGAGGATATCGGTTATACAGAAAAATCCGACGCCCGGAAGCTCATCGAGAAGTTTGTGGACGAGAATCCCGAGGCTGTGGCTTCCCTACTTCGCAATTGGCTGAACGAGGACTGGGGCGGTTGACGCCTGACGCTTGCTTTGCATGACCTCATGTAAGGCGCGAAGGTACCTTGGGGCTTTACATTAGTATAGAAACGGATTTGAGGCCGGTTTATGGCAGCAGAAGCTTCAAAAACATCCGAAATGACCGGGGTCCAGAAGGCGGCGATTCTTTTGATTGCCCTCGGACCCGAGAAGTCATCGGAAATATTCAAACACCTCAAGGAAGACGAGATTGAGGAACTGACCCTGGAGATCGCGAATACGCGCTCCGTGGCTCCTGACATCAAGGAAGAGGTCATCAACGAATTCTATCAGGTCTGCCTTGCCCAGCAGTATATTGCAGAAGGCGGTATCGGCTACGCCAAGGACCTCCTCGAGAAGTCCCTCGGCGCCGAAAAGGCCCAGGATGTCATCACAAGACTTACAGCCTCCCTGCAGGTACGGCCTTTCGAGTTCATCCGAAAGACGGAACCTTCCCAGGTGCTCAACTTCATTCAGGACGAGCATCCCCAGACCATCGCCATGGTATTGTCCTATCTTTCCGCAGCCCAGGCTTCCCAGATTCTCGGAGCCCTGTCGCCGGAGAAGCAGGCCGACGTGGCCAAGCGTATTGCCATGATGGACCGGACTTCCCCCGAAGTCATCAAGGAAGTGGAAAGAGTGCTTGAACGGAAGCTTTCCTCTGTTGTATCCCAGGACTACACGATTGCCGGCGGCGTGGACGCCATCGTAAATATCCTGAACACTGTAGACCGGGGTACAGAGAAGAGAATCATGGAGTCCCTCGAGATCGAGGAACCGGAGCTGGCCGAAGAAATCCGCAAGAAGATGTTCGTATTCGAGGATATCATGCTCCTCGACGACCGGGCTATCCAGCGTGTCCTCCGAGAGGTCGAGAACAAGGACATCGCAGTGGCCCTCAAGTCCGCGAACGAAGATGTGCAGAACTGTATCTTTAAAAACCTTTCTTCCCGTCTCGCATCGATGATCAAGGAAGATATGGAATACATGGGCCCTGTCCGTATGAAGGACGTTGAGGAAGCCCAGCAAAAGATAGTCGGTGTCATAAGAAAGCTCGAGGATGCCGGCGAGATCGTTATTTCCAGAGGCGGAGGTGACGACCTGGTTGTCTGAGAAGATCATCAAGTATTTCAACGTTCAGGAGGACGCGGACGACTCCGCTGTCATCGATTCCAACGACCGCCTGCAGGCAGCCATAGAAGAGTACCAGAAAAAAGCGGTTCTGCGTCGTGAGGAAGAGAGAAAGCGCCTTCTGGATAAGTACCGGGACTCTCTTACGGTGGACGACGACGGAAATGTCGTTTTCCCCCGTGACGAGGACGGCAATATTATCATTCCGGAGGACTCCCAAGGGAATCCTCTTTTTTCTCTGTCTGAAGACGGACTTCCCATGCTGGATGAGGAGGCCCCTGTAGAGGGAGAAGAGGGGATGGAGGATGGCGAGACTGTAGAAGCTGAGCCCGACCCGGAGGAAGTCCTGGCCGAAGCCCGTGCCGAGGCAGAGCGTCTCGTTCAGGACGCCCAGGCCCAGGCGGATTCCCTTGTGGACGACGCCAATGCCCAGGCCGATGACATAAGGGCCCAGGCTCAGGAGGAAGGCCGCCAGGCAGGTTTCCAGGAAGGGCAGGAGCAGGCGGAAGCTGAATTCGCAGACCGGCAGGCCGAACTGGAACGGCACGCCCAGGACCTGGAGAACGACTACCAGGAGAAGGCCTCTTCTATGGAGAAGGACCTGGTTGCCACGATTACGGACGTGATGGAGAAGTTCTTTAAGATTGAGCTCTCCGACCGGAAGGACGTCCTTCTTCATGTGATTGAAAACGCGGTCTTAAATATAGAAAACTCCCGGTCTTTCCTGATTCATGTCTCTCAGGCCCAGTACGAGGATGTTTCCGGGGAACTGAACAGCCTCCGGGAGAAGGTCGGGGCGGAATCCGAAATTGACGTCATCATGGACCCGACCCTGGCTGAAGGTTCCTGCCTCATAGAAACGGACGGGGGAATCTACGACTGCTCAATTGATACGGAGCTTAAGTCCCTTTCGAAGGAACTCAGGGAACTGAGTATCCACTGAGTTTTTCGCAGGGGCAGGCCTGGAAGCCGGACCAATTCCGGATTTTTCATAGCATGGTTTCTCTATTTTCGTTGAACAGGAGGTGACTTGCTTGGATACGACAAAATATTACTCTGTCCTGCAGGACACCCACTTCAACCACCTGGGCAAGGTCATGAAGGTCGTGGGACTCACGATCGAGTCCCTGGGCCCGGACGCGAAACTCAAGGACCTCTGCAAGATACACGTGGACGAGAACACCATCGTCATGGCGGAGGTCGTGGGCTTTAAGGACAAGCGTCTGATTCTGATGCCCTATGACGCGGTCGAAGGAATCAAGATCGGCTGCATCGTGGAAAATACGGGGAAGCCCCTGATGATTCCTGTCGGGGAGAAGCTCCTCGGCCACACCGTGGACGGCCTCGGAAATCCCACGGATACGGACGAGAAAATCGAGTTTGACGAATACTATCCTGCAGAGGCGGACCCGCCGGACCCTATGAGCCGGGTCATCATTTCAGAGCCCCTGCCCCTCGGGGTCAAGGCAGTGGACGGTCTCATCACGGTCGGCAAGGGCCAGCGTATCGGTATCTTTGCGGGTTCCGGCGTCGGCAAGTCCACCCTCATGGGCATGTTTACGAGAAATACCAGGGCGGACATCACTGTCATGGCCCTGATCGGCGAGCGGGGCCGTGAGGTGCGGGAATTTGTCGAGCACGATATAGGCCCCGAGGGTATGAAACGGTCTGTTGTCGTGATTGCGACTTCGGACAAGCCGGCCCTGATCCGAAAGAAAGCAGCCCTGACCGCCACGGCCATTGCTGAATACTTCCGGGACCAGGGCAAGGATGTCCTTCTCATGATGGATTCCCTGACCCGATTCTGCATGGCTCAGCGGGAAATCGGTCTCGCTTCCGGGGAACCGCCAGTAACCCGCGGCTATCCCCCTTCCATCTACGCAGAACTGCCCCGTCTTCTTGAACGGGCCGGGAATGCTGCGGAAGGCTCCATTACCGGCCTATATACGGTCCTGGTTGACGGCGATGACTTCAACGAGCCTATTACCGATACGGCCCGGTCCATTCTGGACGGCCATATCGTTCTGAACCGGGCCCTGGCCCAGAAGAACCACTATCCGGCCGTTGATGTTCTGGCCTCTATCTCCCGAGTCATGTCAGCTGTCGCGGACAGTAAACACAAGAAGGCAGCCGGCAAGCTCAAGAATGTTATGGCGACCTATAATGAAGCCGAGGACCTCATCAATATCGGGGCCTACAAGAAGGGCTCAAATAAGAACATCGACTTCGCCATCTCGAAGATCGATCAGGTCAACGACTTCCTCCTGCAGGCCACCCACGACAAGTTTTCCTTTGAGGACGAGGTCAACCAGCTCGAGGACATGTTCCCGGACGAGGATGCCCAAAAAGAGCAGGCGGCATCGTAGGCTGGTGGACTTTTGTTTTGAAAAAGCAAATAGGCCCAAGGAACTGGGTGTAACTGGTGGACTTTTGCTTTGAAAAAACAAATAGGTCCAAGGAACAGGGTGTAACTGGTGGACTTTTGTGTTGTATTGGCATATAAGTCCAATGCACCTGTCCAAATTGGTGGTCTTTTGTCCTGTAAGTGTGTATAGTGCCCAAAGGTCGGTGACGTGACAGCATGGCAAAATTTGTCTACCGCATGCAGAATATCCTGGAACTCAAGCAGAAGATGGAGGACCAGGAGAAGATTGCCTATACGATGGCAGCGAACGCCCTGAAGGCGGAGCAGGAAAAGCTGACCGCCCTCTATGTGCGGCGGGCCGGCTATGAGAAGCAGCTATCTGACTGCATGCACGGAACGATAGACCTTGCAAAGATCCACCGCTGCAAGAATTCCATAGACGCCATGAAGTCCCTCATTCGCGACCAGATGATGAACGTTCGTAAGGCCGAGAAGGCCCTGGACATCGAGCGGGCCAAGCTTGACGAAGTCATGAAGGACAGGAAGACCCACGAAAAGCTCCGTGAGAAAGCCTTCGAGCAGTTCAAGGAAGACCTGAAGGCTGAAGAGGTCAAGGAAATCGACCAATTGACGTCCTACACCCATTCGATTCCGCCCGAAGATGAATAGTTAAACCGAACCCACTTCTTTGATATTTCCATCCCGTATTTTCGGGATATTTCAATCACGCAGCCGGAAGGCCGGAGATTATTATGGCAGATGAAGACGTAAAAAAGCCCGCAAAGGAAGAAAAAGCCGAAAAGCCCGACACCAAGGGCAAGAAGGACAAGAAAGACAAGAAGGGCAAGGACGAAGAGGGCGATGAAGAAGATGATGACCGAAAGGGCGGCGGTTTCGTCGTTGCCCTTGTCACAATCCTTGTTGTCATTATCTGGCTGGCCATTTTTGCCCTCCTCATCAAGACGGATGTGGGCGGCTTCGGATCCACGGTCATGTACCCGATCCTGAAGAACGTGCCATATCTCAACAAGATTCTGCCCGATGTGGAAGAGTACGCTGAGGAGGATTCAGCCTATCAGTTCGCCACCATGGATGAGGCTGTGGCCCGGATCAAGGAGCTTGAGGGTCAGCTCAAGGCGGCCCAGGACCAGTCTGCAACGGATGCGGCGACCCTGGCTGACCTCCAGGCCCAGGCGGCGGAATTGCAGACCTACAAGCAGAACGAGGCCCAGTTCGAGCAGGAAAAGCAGCAGTTCTACGAGGACATTGTCTACTCCGACAACGCTCCGGACACCTCGAACTACCGCCAGTACTACGAGGAAATCGAGCCGGACAACGCTGAGGCCATCTACCGTCAGGTCGTCCAGCAGGACGAGGCGGATCAGAAGATTCAGGATTACGCAAAGACCTATTCTTCCATGAAGGCAAGTCAGGCGGCTTCTATTTTCAATACGATGACAGACAATCTCGACCTTGTGGCAAAAATTCTGAATGCCATGTCCGCCTCCCAGCGGGGGGCCATTCTCGGGGCCATGAACGCCGATACAGCTGCGAAGATCACGGAGATCATGAACCCGAACTGAGTTTCATGAGAATAATGTAAAACAATTCCTTTAGGCGGATTTTTCAGAGATCCGCCTAAAGTCTTTTTAAGAACTGTCCGATAAAAATTCCAGAGAAAGGTAGAAATAGCTTTTCTCGATCTCCCGCAAGGGACGGCGGGGCACACATTCTGCAACGGATGGCAGAAACAGCAGCATTTTCTGAAAGGCTTTTGCCATGACCGGAACAGATCTTACAAATCTCTCGAATCTGATTAATACGCCTTCCATGGACTTTTCCCAGAATGGTGCTTCCTATAAGCCCCTGAGGAACAGGAACACTGACGAAGACGCGTCCGACTTCACTATGGTTATGACCGCGAAGATTTCCACCTCCGTGCAGGAAATTTCCGCGAAACAGAATGGCGACAACAATATCTCTGTCACGGCGTCCTCCCGGACTGTCCGGGCTGAGGTCTTTTCGATTTCCTCCCGGAACCGAAATACCTCGATTCAGAACCAAAACCCCAATTCTCAAGGCGTTTCCGCTGCAGCAAATAAGACTGCGGGAAATGAAAATACCGTGTCCCTTTCCAAGGAGGACCTCGAAAAAGCGGGCAAGGCTCTTGATGACTTTAAGACAGGCGTCAATGACGTCCTGAAGAATGAACTCGGCGTCACGGACGAGGACATCAAGGATGCCATGGAGACTCTGGGTCTTTCCTACCTGGATCTCACGGATGTAAACAAGCTCAGCCAGCTCATTATGCAGCTTCTGGGCAATGATTTCTCGGCTGCGGACCTCCTTTCCCTGCAGAACTTCGGGGACATCAAGAATCAGATCAATGACCTGGCCCAGGACCTTTTCGATACGACCGGAATGACCGGGCAGCAGCTCATGCAGATTGATGACTTCCTTACAAAGGGAGAGGGGAGCATCGACATCTCCGACATGACGCCGGCAGATGGGTCTGAGCTTACGGACCTTGACCTTTCCAATCAGCAGACGCCGGCAGACGGAAGTGAGCTTACAAACCTCGACCTTTCAAAGCAGCAGACTCCGGAGAACCTTGTCACGGATGTGAATACTGCAAAGACTGAGGAAGCTGCAGCAGCAGAACCGGCAGCAGATCCGCTTGTAAATACTGTAACAGTACAGACAGATGACACAACGGACACACAGGCAGTAAACACCGCAGAGAATGTACCTGCAGCGGCCACGGATGATGTGACGGAGATCACGGCGGTACCTGTTGATGATGCAGTCACTGATGAAGCTACAGAAGTTACAGATGATACGACATCCGAAGAGATTCCTGCTGAGGAAACAGCAGCACCTGCGGAAGAGCAGAAGACGGATGACAGGACGAATGACCTCTCCGATATGTCGGACGAGACCTTCGAAACTGTAAAGAACACGGGCTCGGATACGACCATAAAGACCAATCCCGGTCAGAATGCCCAGAATCAGGCAAATTCGAATACAAACAGCAATAATCAGCACAACACGGCTTTCTATGCCAATCAGCCTACCCAGCCTGTTGTAAATGAGATGAGGGCGGAGACAGACGTCCGCCCGGCTTCCTATACAACGCCTGTCAATATTGATACCCAGGATATCATGAGACAGATGGCGACCGGAGTCCGGACCGCAATCACCGAACGGATCTCGACAATGGAAATGCAATTAAATCCTGAGAATATGGGAAAGATGACTGTCCGGGTTTCCTCGGAAGAGGGCCAGGTCACAGCCCATATCAATCTCGAGAATGAAAATGTCCGCACGGCCATGGAGACCCAGATGGGCATCCTCAAGCAGAACCTCGAGGCCCAGGGTATCAAGGTCAATGAGGTCACGGTCACGGCTGATGCCCACGAATTCGAGCGGAATCTCGAGGAAGGGCAGGAGGCATCCATGACCGACACCGGAGCCGGGAGCGATAGCGCTTTTCGGGGCGAGGAAGAGGAGCAGCGGAGGAACGGCCGCATCGGAAACATCGACATGCGGACCCTGGACGACAGCGGCCTTTCGAATCTGACAGAAGACGAGCGTTTGGCGGCTCAGATCATGAAGGAACAGGGAAACACCATCTCTATTAATGCATAATTCATAATGCATAATTCATAATGCATAATGCATAATGGCAAGATGAAACCGGTAAAGGGCTAAAGGAGAAAGAATATGTCCCTCGTAGAACAGATCAAAGACGGCAAAGTTGTAAATCAGGCGAAATCCGCAGACCAGGTATCCGCCGGCAAGACTTCCACCTCCAAGGGTGACGTCAAGAGCGCGTCCGAGACCAAGGACATGTTCTTAAAACTCCTGGTCACCGAGATGCAGTACCAGGACCCCATGGAGCCCACGGACAACTCCGAATACGTGAAGGAAATGGCCACCTTCTCCCAGGTCGAGAGTCTTCAGAACATGCAGAAGACCATGGAAGATATGGGGGCTTCGAACTATGTCGGCAAGATCGTTGAAGTCACGGACGAGGACGGAAATACCCATGAGGGCCCGGTCGACTACGTGACAGAAGTCGACGGAACGAAAAAGGTTTCCATTGACGGCAAGCTCTACGACGCAAGCTCTGTCACCTCTGTGGAGGACTCGACCTACTATCAGAACAACTACATGCTGAACTCCTTCGAGGAGCTCTATGCGAAGCTGCCTTCTATGGACAAGCTGACTGTCAACGACGAGAAGCAGGTCACGGAGATTGCGAATCTTTATAACTCCATGAGCGACGACCTGAAGAAGACCATTGACGAGAAGAAGGTAGCGAACGTTCAAGCCCTCTACAACCGGGTTCAGGCCCTGGTCAAGGCCAAGCAGGAGGGCACGACCGTTGACTCCCTTGACGAAGGAGAGACTCCGAAGACAGATACGGAAGACAAGACCGATACCGGAAACAAGACGGACACTGAAAACAAGACGGAAACCGAAGATAAGACGGATACGGAAATCAAAACGGATACGGAAGAAAAGACCGATACCGAAAACAAGACGGATACTGAAAATAAGACCGATACGGATTCCTCAACAAAGGCTGCGGAGGAGAGTGCCGCGGCTTCAGGAAAGACAGAGGAAACCGAAGAAAAGGATCCTTCTGAAGACAAGACAGATTCAGACGAAAAGAAAACTGAATCTGAAGCCTGATTTTTTATAAATCAGGGGTAATTTTTGCCCCTTCTTTTCCGATAAAATAAGCGTAAGAGTTCTATCTAAACTCACATCTCATTCCTCATCACAGGGACGTGATCCGGATATTTTCCACCCCACGGACGGACAGTATTTGCAGAATGCGGCTATATGCCGCAGAAGGTAGCTTTTGGAGGTACCTGCCCTATGATGAGATCACTCTATTCCGGTGTTGCCGGTCTGAAGACACATCAGACCCGTATGGATGTCATCGGTAACAATATCGCGAACGTCAACACGACGGCCTTCAAGTCCTCAGCCGTTTCCTTCGAGGACATCATGTACCAGACCACATCGGCAGCTACCGGCGCCACAGAGACCAAGGGCGGCAAGAACGCCAAGCAGATCGGTCTCGGTACCATGGTCGGCGCGACAAAGGTCTCTATCACGAACGGCGGTTCTTCCCAGTCCACAGGCGACGCCCTCGATATCAAGCTGACAGACGCCAACTCCACGAACTTCTTCATCGTAAACAACGGAGCCCAGAACGTCTTCACGAGAGCCGGTTCCTTCTACCTGGACGGGAACGGGGACCTGGCCATGACGACGACCGGCTACCTGGTACAGGGTTGGCAGGCTGTTGACAACGACGACGGCACCCGGACCATCCAGAGAGATACCGTATCTCCCCTCCGCATCATGTCCGCTGAAAATATGACCTCGAAGCCTGAAGCTACGACGGAAGGCAACGTCACCGGTGTCGTAGACAAGAAAGATACGAACATCAACTCCGTAAACGGTCGGGCCTTCACTCTGGGCTTCTACGATGCTGAAGGCTATTCCTACACGGCCCGATTCACAACAAAAGCCATCAACAACGACCAGGGTACCTATTCCGTCAAGCTTACAAATATCTATGATTCCGACCAGAACGATATTCTGAAGCAGTGGTTGAATTCCACTTCAGCGGGTACGGATGGCATTGATAGAACCAGTCTCTATTCTGTTTTCGGCGATCCGGATGCCTGGCAGCAGGATCAATATACCTTGAACAATAAGTATACCTTTACCAACGAGTATATTTATTATACGGTTGGTTCCGGTAGCAGTGCCACGACTTATCGCTCTAAAACCAAAGTTACAGATGGTAGTTTCATTACACCGGAAGATGCTACAAAGGAAATTACTTCAAATACAGCAATTACTTTTTGCAAAGTTGATCCTTCAAAGACTGAACCGGATAATATTACAGATAATGCCAAGACCAATCTTTCTAAGACATTAAATGATGTTTACGGTGTGTCTAATATTCCGAAGAAAGCGAATGGCACGGATCCTCTTCCTTTTATTGCTATGCCAAGCGGAACAGATTCTAGCAATACCGCAACAAATTCGGCTCTTCCAACTGATGAACAGATTACAGTTAATCCTCTGAACGGAAAACTTCAGGTTGCCTATCACGATACAGCCTGCATTCTCCAGTTTAATGCTCAGGATGGTACTTTCCGGCAGATCATCGACAATGATAATGCGGCGGATACAACTGCTGCTTATCAGGGAAATTATCAGGGCAAAGATAATACAGGCTTGGCAACAGAAGGTGGCTCGTCTGCAGTATTGAAATTGGATGCGCTTAGCAATCTCTTCCCCAGCTTGGGTGGCCAGACCATCAATCTGGACTTCTCTAAGACCCTGAATTACGATAACGCAGGTCAGTCTACTATCGGCGCAGACAGAGGTACCGCAGCGGACTCCACCGTAGGTGCCGGCAAGGCCCTCGGTGCCTTGACAGGTGTTTCTGTTTCCGAGAACGGACAGATTTTCGGTGCTTATGATAACGGCAACACGGTCCTTCTCGGACAGATTGCTGTAGCCCAGTTTGCCAATGCCTCGGGCTTAGAGTCCCTCGGCGACAACTGCTACGGGACGACTTTGAACTCCGGCGACTTTGACGGCATCGGCGTAGAGGTCACAGCGGACGGCGGTTCCATGAGCACAGGCCAGCTTGAAATGTCAAACGTAGACCTGGCCCAGGAGTTCACCGATATGATCACGACCCAGCGAGGCTTCCAGGCCAACTCCCGTATTATCACGGTATCCGATACCATGCTCGAGGAGCTTACGAACCTCAAGAGATAAGCAGTTTTTTAACAGAATAGTTTCAGGGCACCGGCTTTCTTGCCGGTGCCCTTTCGTGGTTTTATGTAGTACTTTATTTACTATATTTTGTAGTTTGTTACCACAATTGCTACAAAATATATCAAATTCAAGTAGACATAGGGCCTTCAATCGTATAAAATACATTTTGAGTATCGGGGCGTGTACGCATTCGGTACAGATTTGCGAAAGGGCGGTGGATTTTCTAAATGGATATAGCTTCACTCGGCGGTATGGCGGCCGGTCTCATCGTCGTTGCCTTCGGTATCATCCAGTCAGCAGGCGGTGTACAGGGTTTCGGCTACTTCATCGATGTGCCTTCCATCATCATCACGATCGGCGGTTCCATTACCTCCCTGCTTTCCTCCCGGAAGATGGACGACTTCAAGGCCGGTTTCCACGGTTTTCAGCTGGCATTGAAGGAGCCTGCGCTTTCCGACCCTTCTGAGACCATCAAACAGATCATCGACATGTCAAACGTGGCCCGGAAGGAAGGTCTTCTGGCCCTTGAAGGCTACACGGAAAATATCGAGAACGACTTCATGAAGAAGGGCATCATGCTGGTTGTCGACGGCACGGATGCCGACCTGGTCCGCTCAATCCTTGAGACAGACCTTTCGAACATGGATGACCGCCACAATGCGGTCGCCGGCTTCTGGGACTACTGGTCCACCCAGTGCCCGGCCTGGGGAATGATCGGGACCCTGATCGGTCTCGTTATCATGCTGCAGAACATGTCGGACCCTTCCTCCATCGGACCTTCCATGGCTGTCGCCCTGATCACGACTTTCTACGGGTCCCTGATCGCGAACTGGATCTGCGTGCCCATCAACTCGAAGCTGAAGGAGAACAACAGTATCGAGATTTCCATCAAGTCCATCATGATTGAGGGTATCCTCTCCATTCAGGCCGGCGAGAACCCCCATGTCATTGAAGAGAAACTGAAGACCTTCCTGGCACCTGCAGCCCGGGATGCCGTTTCATCTGAGTCGGAGGGCGGCTGATGGAGAAGAAACCGGAAGAACCCAAATCGTTCCCCCTCTGGCAATCGACCTTCTCTGACCTGATGAACCTTCTCCTCTGCTTCTTCGTGCTCCTTTTCTCCATGTCCACGATCAACGAAGAGCAGTACATCCAGGTCATTAACTCCCTGCAGTCAGCCTTCACGTCCGTCATCGCCACCGGCGGTTCCACGGTCGTGCCCGGCCAGCTCGTGTCATCCGGCATCACCCAGCTGCCGGATTTCTCGAATTTCTTCGGGGATTCTCTTTCAAAGGGCAACAACGGCGGCAACGACACCCAGGGGGCCGGCGACGACAATCACAATTCCGAAACTTCGAACTCCGGTGAAGACAATACTTCCGTGAATTCGAATTCGGAAGGAAGCGATGCGGAAAATGCCGGGCAGACGGATAGCAATGCCCAGGGCCAGGTAGCCGAACAGACGGATGCCCAGGCTCAGGCCCAGGTCGAACAGGCGGCTACGAATGAGTCGGAGCAGATGGCTGAACGGATAGAGAAGCTGACGACGGAACAGGGCATTCAGGACCTTGTTGAAGTGGACTTCAACGGGGAGTATGTTCGGATTACCATGTCGGGAGCATTGCTCTTTGATTCAGCCAAGGCCGAGCTTCGGAGCGAGGCCGTCCCCATAGTGCAGAAGCTGGGCGGGATACTTAATATTTTCCAGAACAACCTCATCGTGGTCGAGGGCCACACGGACAATGTCCCGATCCATTCGGCACGGTATGAGAGTAATGAAGTGCTCTCCATGTACCGGGCCATGTATGTGGCAAATGTACTCAGAGAAAACTCGACCATAGATGACTCCCATATAGAATCGGCAGGCCGGGGCGACTATGTCCCTGTTGCTGACAACGGAACCCCGGAGGGCAGAGCGAGAAACCGCCGGGTTGAGATCAAGATTTATAACTCCTACAATTCGGGGGATATCACTGCGAATTAGAAAGGCAGTTTCCATGAAAAAGAGTCTACTGACCGTTTTAACTTTCGCCCTCGTGCTGATCAACCTTGTGCTGACCGGCCTCATGGCCTTTCAGATCATCCCTGAGGTCAAGAATGTCAATGCTCTGATCTCGAAGGTGTCTTCAGCGATGGACCTTGACATGAAGGTGGCGAACGCTGCAAACGGGAATTCCACGGTTCCGCTGGAAAATCTGGCAACGTATGCCATTACGGATTCCATGAACATCAACCTGAAAGATGAGGGCGACGGGAAACAGCATTTTGCCTCCCTGCAACTGACTCTCTATATGGATTCGACCAGTGACGCCTATTCGAAGTACAGCGCCGAGCTTTCAGCGGATTCCGCGACGAAGAAGTATGACGGCCGGATCAAGGACATAGTTTTCCAGGTGGTTCAGCAGTATACGGTGGAAGAGATGCAAAACGACTCAGACCAGGTCAAGTCCGATATCAAGGATGCCCTGAACGAGTATTTCGGAGCCCAGAACTTCATCGTGGATGTGGCTTTCTCCAGTGTCACGCTGCAGTAAGGCACGAATTTTTTTGCCGGTACCTATTGTTTTTATACATTACTTATTGTTTTACATTATTCTCGAAGAAAGAGTACGAAGCAGGCAGGGCAGGGTGAGACAGGCTCATGAGTGACGTTCTTTCACAAAGTGAAATTGATAATCTCCTGCAGTCCCTCTCTAACGGCGATGTGGACATCGAGGAGATGAAGAAGTCCTCGGAGAACGTGGTCAAGGACTATGACTTCGCGCGCCCTTCCAAGTTCTCGAAAGAGCACCTTCGTACCCTTGAAATCATCTTCGAGCACTACGGACGGCTCCTTTCCACGAACCTCCCCATCTACCTTCGGAAGAATATCCAGGTGGAGGTCATGAACTCCGAGGCCGTCACCTACATGGAGTTTACGAACGCCCTGTCAAACCCGGTCCTTCTGGGCATTGTGGATTTCTCCCCCCTGCAGGGCTCCATTATTATAGAAATGGCGTCGAAGCTCGGCTACGCCTTTGTAGACCGGATGCTGGGCGGAGAGGGCACCCCCCTCGACAAGACCCGGGATTTCACGGAAATCGAGCTTCTGATCATAGAGCGAATCATGACAAACTGCGTCGAGCTTCTCCGGGAGCCCTGGGAAAACGTCCTGGACGTCTATCCGAGGCTTGAGCGCATTGAGACGAACTCCCAGTTCGCCCAGATCATTTCCCCGACGGAGATGATCGCTATCGTCACGCTCAATATCAAGATGGGAGAGACGGAAGGCCTCATGAATATCTGCCTTCCCTACCTGACCCTCGAGCCTGTCATGGACAAGCTGAATACCAAGTTCTGGTATTCGAACATGCAGGAAAAGACCGATGAGAACTATACAGACGATATTGAGGTTCTCATCAGGAAAGCTGATATACCCATTACGGCTGTTCTTGGCAACAGCCAGATTAATGTGTCTGATTTTGCGGCCCTTCAGGTCGGCGATATCATCCGCCTTGATACAAAGGTGGACGACGAGCTGGATATCTATGTGGGCAATATGAAGAAATTCACGGCCCTTCCCGGGTCCTATGGGAACGACTATGCGGTCCGTGTTACCAGCATAATCAGGGAGGATGAAGATGAGTGACACCACACTCTCACAGGAAGAAATAAATGCCCTCATAGCCGGGGGCATACCGGGAGGCGATGCGGCAAATACTGTGGCAGCGGCCCAGCAGGGAGCCAACGGAGGCACCCTGTCCTCGGACGAAATAGACACCATAGGTGAGATTGCCAATATTTCCATGGGCTCCGCAGCAACGGCCCTCTTTTCCCTGGTAAACCGCAAGGTCGAGATTTCGACCCCCATCGTTTCCGTTTCCAACTGGGATGAAATCGTAGGACTCTACGAAAAGCCCTGCGTCCTCATAAAAATTTCCTACACGAGAGGCATCGACGGCAGCAACCTCCTGATTCTGAAGGAGGACGACGTCAAGGTTATTACAAACCTCATGATGGGCGGCGACGGGACGAACGTTGACGACGAGCTCGGAGAGATTCATCTCTCCGCCATCAGCGAGGCCATGAACCAGATGATGGGTTCCTCGGCGACGTCTCTTTCGTCCATGCTGAACGAGACTGTCGATATTTCCCCGCCCACGTCCGACCTCATAGACCTGCAGGATACGGCGACCCTTGACGGCATCGGCGAGTTCATCAAGGGAGACTTCGTCAAGGTTCAGTTCCGCCTCCTGGTCGGAGACCTTGTCGACTCCATCATGATGCAGCTCTATCCGATTGACCTGGCCAAGTCCATGGTCGAGTCCATCAAGAAGAACATGCAGACGGACTCGAATTCCACGGTGGACGACGCGGCATTCGGCGAGACGGCAAACGACTACGCCCAGCCTGTGGCTCCGGCCCAGATGGAGGCAAATCCCATCGAGGCCCAGCAGCCTCAGCCGGCACCGCAGCCTATGATGCAGGGCCAGCCTATGATGCAGCAGCCCATGTACGCCCAGCCGCCTATGGGATATGCACCGCAGCCAATGCCCATGCAGCAGCCGGTCAACGTGCAGCCGGCCCAGTTCTCGACATTCGAGGGGGCTTTCCCCGCTACCTATTCTTCCGAGAACATCGACCTCATCATGGACGTACCCCTGGAGGTCACTGTAGAGCTCGGCCGTACCCACAAGTCCATCAAGGATATTCTGGAGTTTGCACCCGGCACGATCATAGAGCTCAATAAGATTGCCGGCGAGCCAATTGATGTCCTTGTAAACGGAAAGTACGTGGCCAAGGGAGAGGTCGTCGTCATCGAAGAGTCCTTCGGTATCCGGATTACGGAAATCGTCAAGTGAGAGAGCTGACCTTAAGAATTTTTGTATTTGAAATATTTACTTGATAGATTCTTTTGAAAATTGTATTATTATACTCGATTGTTTTTATAAATTAAGGAGAGTAGAGATGGCAAAGAACATTCTTATCTGCGACGACGCGGCATTCATGCGAATGATGATCAAGGATATTCTGACAAAGAATGGATACAACGTCGTCGGAGAAGCTGAAAACGGTGTCAAAGCTATTGAAGCCTATTCCGAATGCAATCCCGACCTGGTTCTCATGGATATCACCATGCCTGAGCTTGACGGCATCGGCGCCCTGAAGGGAATCAAGGAGAAGGATCCGAACGCGAACGTCATCATGTGTTCCGCCATGGGCCAGCAGGCCATGGTTATCGAGGCCATCCAGTCCGGTGCCCGGGACTTCATTGTCAAGCCCTTCCAGGCTGAACGTGTCCTTGAGGCCGTGAAGAAGGTCATCGGCTGAGCATGCTCCTCGTTTCGACAGGTACGCTGGAGAACGTCTTCCAGCTCATTGTCGTCCTCATCATATTCGTTGTCGTATTGGTTCTGACCTACTACACGACGAAGTGGATTGCGGGCTATCAGAAGAAGCACGGGACCGGCGGCAATGTCGAAATCATAGAGACCGCGAAGATCGGCAACGGCCGCTTTCTGGAAATCGTGAAAGTCGGCAAAGACCGCTACTTCGTCATTGCCTTCGGGAAGAATGAAATCACCTCCCTCGGAGAAATTTCGAAGGAGGACCTCGTGGACCTGGAGAAGACGAAGAATTCTTCTTTGGCCGCCCACGGCTTTTCTTCCGGAAAGAGTTTCGGAGACATACTTTCTTCCTTTAAAGCCCAGAAGCACGAAGAGAAAGAAGAAAAAGGGGACTCTGAATCAGAGGATTAGTTTTTTGCCTTTCATGAAAAAGAATCTTAAAAAAATCATTGTGGCCGCCAGTCTTTCTTTGGCGGCTCTTTTTTTAGCAATTTCGGTCTCCCTCATCATTCCTATGGGACACGGCAGCCGGGCGGAGGCTTCGCAGACGGTCGCGTCAACGAGCGGCGGAAGCGGCACCGGCTCCACCAACAGCGTCGGTTCCCTCACCACGCCAAATACCGGCCGGGACACGGTGGCAAATGATCAGCCGGCAACGGCAAATGACAACGGCTCTGACATCGAGTCCCCCCAGGACGCCAACAGCCAGTACGGGACCAACAATCAAAACCTGGACAACAGCCAGTACGGGCGAAACGACGACACGACGAATCCCTACTACACGGACTACGGCTCGACGGAATACGCCCCCAATGCGTCAAACTCCACGACAGGCACCGGCGGTTTCTCTTTGACATTTGATGGGGAGAATACGTCTCTTTCCGCCCAGCTTCGGATGTTCCTGATCCTCACGGTCATCGCCCTGGCGCCGTCAATTCTCGTGATGCTGACAAGCTTCACAAGAATCATCGTTGTCCTTCATTTCGTGCGGGCTGCCCTGAACACACAGACAGCGCCTCCCAACCAGGTCATCACGGGTCTGGCTCTGATTCTCACCCTGTTCATCATGTGGCCCACCATGGTACAGATCAACAACGACGCCCTGGTACCCCTCGACAACGGGGAAATTACCCAGGAGCAGGCCCTGACGGCAGCCGAACAGCCCATCCGTCAGTTCATGTACGGGCAGACCCAGACGAAGGACTTAAACCTCTTCTGCGACATCGCCCAGGTCACCTATGATGACTATGACGATGTGCCTTTCGTGGTTCTGGTCCCGGCATTCATCCTGTCCGAACTCCGGACGGCCTTCATCATCGGCTTCCTCATCTATATCCCCTTCATTGTCATCGACATGGTCGTGGCTTCGGTCCTCATGAGTATGGGTATGATGATGCTGCCGCCGACAACGATTTCCATGCCCTTTAAGATTCTGCTCTTTATCATGGCCGACGGGTGGAACCTCGTCATCGGAAGCCTGGTGAAGACCTTCTATTGACGGAAGGAGAGCGGACGATATGTCCGCGACGGCCGGCAGAGAAGTAATTGTTTTACATTATTCATGATTTTTTCAAGGAGGAACTGTCATGACGGAAGGACAGATTCTCGACATCATGCGGGATGCCTACTATAACACCATCATCTGCTCGGCCCCACCCCTTCTCGTGTCCCTGGTTGTGGGCCTCATCGTCTCGATTTTTCAGACCGTGACAAGTATTCAGGAGCAGACCCTGACTTTCGTGCCGAAGATTCTTTCCATCTTCATTTCCCTCATGGTGTTCGGCTCCTTCATACTGAATACGATTGTCACCTACATGACGGACCTGTGGACGGACTTTTCCCTCTATATCCGATAGCAGCGCATGGTTCAGAACGTCTATTCTCTCGCGGATTTTGAATATTTTCTCCTGATCTTTGTCCGGATTGCCTCTTTCGTTTTCGCGGCCCCCTTTTTCTCGGACCGGTCCGTGCCGGCCATGGTGAAGGCGGGCTTTTCGGCCATTCTCGCCATCATGGTGGCGGGGGTTCTGCAGCCGGTGGAGCTTGCCTACGGGTCCGTCATCGGCTACGCGGTCGTGGTCCTGAAAGAAGTCATCGTGGGCCTCATCATGGGCTTCGTGGCCAATATCTGCACGACTATCATCAGCTTCTCCGGCAACCTCATGGATATGGACATCGGTCTCTCCATGGTCTCTGAGTTCGATCAGTCCATGAACACCCAGACCACGATCACCGGCCAGACGTATTACTACTTTCTCATGCTGATGCTCCTGGCCTCGAACCTGCACCGCTACATCATCCGGGCCATCTGTGACTCCTTTTCCCTCATCCCTTTAAACGGAGAAAATTTTCACTGGGACAGCCTTCTGAATATGTCTGTCAAATACATGACGGATTTCTTTGTCATAGGCTTTCGCATCGTTCTGCCGGTTTTCTGCTGCATGCTGATGACGAACGTCATCCTCGGCGTCATGGCCAAGGTCGCGCCCCAGATGAACATGTTTTCCGTCGGCGTACAGATCAAGATTCTCGTGGGTTTCGCGGCTATCTTCCTCACGGTCTTCCTTTTTCCGGAGGTTGTGGACATGATTTCCGAAGAAATCATGCGGATTGTACCTGAAGCAGTGGAGGGTATGCATTAGTGGATTATATTACTAATGTAAAACATATATATGTCCCTGCGGGGCGGCACTCAGGAAGTGCTGCCGGGTTTTGTGTACCTTCAGACCAGCCCCTCCTTTCCTACAATCTCCAGTTCTTCGGCGACGGGCCGGGCGGAGAGAAGACCGAGGCGCCTACCGAAAAGCGAATCAGCGATACCCGAAAAAAAGGTCAGGTGGCGAAGTCTCAGGAGCTTGCCAACTCCTTCGAGCTCATCGGCATATTTCTCATGCTGCGCCTGTTCGGGACTATGGTGGGCGGACGCTTCGAGGGTCTTTTCAACTGGGCTTTCGGAAATGAAATCACTGAGGTCGTGACCTCGGACCGGTCCGGCCTTACGACAGGGACAGTGGCGCGAGTTCTGAACAGTTCCATCCTGCAGTACATTCTTGCGGTTCTGCCTTTCCTTCTCGGGGGCTTTCTCATTGCCTTCTTTTCAAATGGGCTCCAGTTCAAGTTTCAGATTTCGACAGAGCCCCTGAAGCCTACATTCGATAAGTTCAACCCCATTCAGGGTTTCAAAAGGATGTTCAACACCCAGGCTCTTTTTCGGCTCCTGCTTTCGATTGCAAAGATTGCCCTGATCGGGGCCATAGCCTATTCCTACCTGTCCGGCAAGCTGAAGGAGATATTCCTTCTCTACGAGATGCCTCTGAATCAGGGAATTGCCCTGGTCCTCGACATGGTGGTGGACCTTGGCCTTCGCATCAGCCTTGTCTACCTGGTCATTGGCTTTGCGGACTTCTTCTTCCAGCGGTGGAAGTTCAACCAGAACCTGAAGATGACCAAGCAGGAAGTGAAAGACGAGTACAAAGATCAGGAAGGTGATCCTGAGATCAAGAGCCGGCAGAAGCAGAGAATGCGGGAAGCTTCCCAGCGGCGAATGATGAAGAACGTCCCCCAGGCGGACGTCGTCATCACAAACCCCACCCACATTGCAGTGGCCATCAAGTACGATACGGATGTGGCCCCGGCCCCGATTCTGGTGGCGAAAGGCGAGGAGTACCTGGCCCAGCGCATTAAGGAGACAGCCAAAGAGGCCAATGTCCCCATCGTTGAAAATAAGCCTCTGGCAAGGGCCATCTATACGACGGTGGACTTAGACCAGGAAATTCCCTCCGAACTCTACCAGGCCGTGGCCGAGATTCTGGCCATGGTGTATAGCCAGCAGGGTAGAACAGCCCGGCGGCCGGGCGGAAACGCAGGCGGGCGGAGATAGGAAAATCTTGTATTTATTTCGAGTCTGATATACAAGTTGTGGTATTTTTGGTATAATGCTTTCAAAGTGTCACAGTGGACAGGCAGCGGTTCATTTATGAGCTGCTGCCTGTCCACTAGTGGCGGTAGAAAGCATATACTTAGAAAGGAGGATATGGGACCATGGCAGAGACCCTGAAGAAGCTCAATGTCTCGGACTACGGCGTAGCCCTTTATATTCTGGCTGCTGTCATGTTCATGATTGTCCCTATTCCCTCCTGGCTCCTTGACGTCATGCTGGCCTTCAATATTGCCGTGGCCCTTGTCGTCATGATGAACTGCCTCTTCGTGAAGGAGCCTCTGGATATGTCTTTTTATCCTACTCTGCTCCTCTTTACGACCATCTTCCGTATTTCCCTGAACGTGTCCTCGACCCGGCTCATTCTCTCTACCGGTCAGCCCGGCAACGTAGTTGAGTCCTTCGGTCAGTTCATGGGCGGCGGCGACCTCATTATCGGGGCCATCGTCTACGTCATTCTGATCATCATTCAGTTCGTTGTCATCAATAAAGGTACCGAGCGTATCTCCGAAGTTACGGCCCGTTTCACCCTCGACGCCATGCCCGGTAAGCAGATGGCCATCGACGCGGACTTAAACACGGGTGCCATCACAGATGAGCAGGCGAGGGAGCGCCGGAACAAGCTGCAGGAGGAATCAGCCTTCTTCGGTTCCATGGATGGTGCCACGAAGTACGTCAAAGGTGATGCGACCGCGGGTCTCATTATTTCCATGATCAACCTCGTGGGCGGCCTTGTCATGGGCATGATGCGGCAGGGCATGGATATTCAGACTGCCCTGAACCGCTACACGATTCTGACCATCGGCGACGGTCTTTCGTCCTCGATTCCTTCCCTTCTCATTTCCCTGGCCACCGGTATCCTTGTTACAAAGGGCTCCAAGGAAGTCGACTTCTCGTCCACCCTGGTCAAGCAGCTATTCGGCATCCCCAAGGTTCTCTATATCGTGGGCGGGGCCATGGTCTTCCTCGGCTTCTTCACGCCTCTTAATGACATTCTCTTTCTGGCCTTCGGGGCCATCTTCATTATCTCCGGCGTATCCATGCAGCGTTCGATGGGACAGGAGCAGGTGGAGCAGGAGACAGCGGAGGAAGAGACGGAAGCCGAGGAAATCCGAAAACCCGAGAACGTCGTTTCACTCCTCAATGTCGACCCCATCGAGCTGGAGTTCGGCTACGGCATCATACCCCTGGCCGACGTAAATCAGGGCGGCGACCTTCTGGACCGGGTCGTCATGATCCGGCGGCAGATTGCTCTCGAACTTGGTACCGTCGTTCCCATCATCCGCTTGCGGGATAATATCCAGCTCAATCCCAACCAATACATCATCAAGATCAAGGGCATCAAGGTGGCCGAGGGTGAAATCCTCTTCGACCACTACATGGCCATGAACCCCGGCTATGTTCAGGAGGAGATTGCCGGTATTCCGACCTTTGAACCCTCCTTCCACCTGCCGGCCATCTGGATTACCGAAGGCCAGCGGGAGCGGGCGGAGTCTTTGGGCTATACGGTCGTTGACCCGCCATCTATCATTGCCACTCACCTGACTGAGGTCATCAGAGAGCATATTGCCGAGTTCCTCACAAGACAGGATACCCAGAACCTTGTGGACAATTTGAAGCAGACGAACCCCGTCCTTGTGGACGAGCTCATTCCGGCTCAGATGTCTCTCGGCGAAGTGCAGAAGGTCCTGCAGAACCTCCTCGAAGAAGGCATCTCCATCCGCGACCTGCTTTCTATATTCGAAATTCTGGCCGACCGCTCTTCTTCAACAAGGGATACGGACGTCCTTACCGAGTATGTCCGCCAGGGCCTGAAGAGGGCCATCTCCCAGAAGTTCTTCGACGAGACCGACACGAATCAGGTCGTCCTCCTGTCCCCGAAGGTGGAGCAGGAAATCATGGCCGGCGTCAAGCACACGGAGCAGGGCGTCTACTTCTCCCTGGATCCTGCCCGGGTGGACGCCATCATGAACGACACGAAGGAGAAGATCAAGAAGCTCGAAGACATGGGCAAGCCCGCCATTGTCGTCTGCCAGGCCATTGTCCGTATGTACTTCAAGCGGCTGGCGGCTGACTATATCGATGATCTCATCGTAATTTCGTATAACGAAATTGAACCCAATATCCGGATTGAATCCGTCGGAACGATAGGGGAGTCCGATGACAATTAAAAAGTATCAGGGAAAGACAAAAGAAGAGGCCATCGAAAACGCGAAAGCCGAGCTTGGCCCCCGGGTCGTCATCATGAACGTGAAGGAGGTCCATCCCAAGGGATTCCTCGGCTCGTTTAAAAAGGCGACTTACGAAGTGACGGCAGCGGTGGAAGACGAGTTCGTACCCAAGGGCTCCGATTTTGATACGGCCCCCATACCTCATGAGAATAATGCAGCCCCCTACAAGTCGGAAGCCGAGCCTGAGTATGAGTATACTCCCATCGGAGGGGACGAGCCGGTTCCTGCCGGGCGAAATTATTCGAAAACAAAAACGGGCCGGGCCGGGGGATTTGATATGACTGTTGACGATACCCTTGGCGAGGCCCTCCGCCCCACACAGAAGAAGGAGAGCCGGGTGTCGGAAGACGACCTTCGGAGCGCCTTTAAGGAAGTAAACGAAGTCATAGAAAATGCGGAGCATATTTCAGCAGGCGATGTCCGTCACCTCAGCAGCGAAAGTCCTGTCATCAAGAAAAACGACGTGACGTCGAAGGCCCGCACCACGGCCCACGGCATGACCGGCATCGAAGCCGCCGGGCGGCGGAAGGAAGCGGCAGTTCCTGATGAGAAGCCTGCGGAAAGAGCAGCTGTCAGCCAGGACACCATGCCCCTTCCCAGCCGGAATACCGTGACAATGTCAGCTTCTTCTGCCGGTCCCATTTCCGAGAAGAACTCCGGCTTCATCCGGACCCTCTACAATGTCCTCATGGACCATGAAGTGGATGAACGATATGTAAACCGTATCATCTCAGATATGGGCCCTATCGTGACAAGGGAAAACAGCCTTGACTACCTGATTTCAAGCGTCTATCAGAAGATGGTCCTTCTGCTCGGTACCCCGAACCCCGTGAAGATTCCGGAGAAGCGGCCACTCGTGTGCTTCTTCGTCGGTCCCACCGGAGTAGGAAAGACCACGACCATCGCAAAAATCGCCTCTGAATTTAAAGTCGAGAAGCGGAATTCCGTAGCCCTTCTCACAGCGGATACCTACCGGATTGCGGCCACAAAGCAGCTCAAGGTATATGCGGACATTCTCGGGATTCCGATTGACATTGTCTATGCCCCGGAGGAAATCGGGGATGAGATCGATAAGGTCTCAGATGCGGACCTGATTCTCGTCGACACCGTGGGCTTTTCTCACAAGAACGAGGAGCAGCGGGAGAACCTCAAGAAGATGCTGGAAAATGTTCCGGAGGGGACAAATTCCGAAATCTATCTCGTTCTCTCCGCCACGACGAAATATGCTGACCTCAGGGAAATCATCGATTCCTACAGCGACTTCTGTGATTTCACTTTGATCTTCACAAAGCTCGATGAGACCGAGATGTACGGGAATATCCTGAATGCCCGCCTCTATTCCGGGAAGCAGCTTTCCTATGTGACGACAGGACAGTCCGTACCGGATGATATCGAGGAAATAGATATGCAGAAGCTTACAAAGCTCCTGCTCGGAGGAAATACGGATGGATCAGGCCGAGCACCTCAGAAACGTAGTTAAGCTGAGGGAGCAGAGAAATATAGAAAACGCCCGGCTGATCACAGTCACCAGCGGCAAGGGCGGCGTGGGAAAATCGAATACCGCCGTGAACCTGGCCGTCGCCTTCCGGAAGATGGGAAAGCGCGTCATCATTTTCGATGCGGACTTCGGCCTTGCAAACGTGGAGGTCATGTTCGGCACGGTCCCGAAATACAACCTTTCGGACGTCATCTACCGGGGCATGCCCCTCTCCGAGGTCGTGACGAAGGGCCCCATGGATATAGGCTTCATCTCCGGCGGGTCCGGTATCGTAGGTCTTAGCGACCTTTCGGCCGACCAGGTCCGGGAACTGGTCCGTTCCCTTTCGGCTTTGAACCGGATGACCGATATATTAATTATAGATACCGGAGCCGGGGTCTCGAACCAGGTATTGTCCTTCGTCATCAAGTCTCCGGAAGTGATTCTCGTCGTGACGCCGGAGCCCGCCTCCATGACGGATTCCTATTCCCTGGTGAAGGCCCTCTACCGAAACGAGGACTTTTCCCCCAGGGACACGAAGATCCGCTTCCTGGCCAACCGGGTGGCCTCCGAGGCCGAAGGAAAAGCCCTCTACGAGAAGATGAATTCCATCGTGACCCGCTTCCTCTCGGGTTCCATGGACTATCTGGGCTCGGTTCCCAACGACGAAGCCCTGGAGAAAGCGGTCAAGAGTCAGAACGTGGTGTCCCTTGTGAACCCTTCAGCCAAGAGCGCACGGGCCTTTGCGGCTTGTGCCGATGTCCTTTCTGACGGGGCGGCGAAACCCTCCGCCGGTTTTTCCCTGCCCGGATTTTTCCGCAGCTTCATCGGGAGAAAGCAGGCCTGAGGCTTCAGGCCGCCGGAGAGTATGGCATTTTCAGGCCTGCGGGAAATGGCTGAAATGTCGGGCATTTCTGACGCATGGAAGAAGCATCCAAAATAGCTGTTCTACATTAGTCATAAAAAAGGGAGTAGAAGATAATGGCAGAAAAAGATTTCGGGCTGCAAAGCATCCTGCCCGGCATGCGGGTGGAAATCCGTACGGTGCAGGAGGCGGAGAGGGCGAAAAAGACCGGGGAAGAGGCTCCCATGTATGTCTCGAGCGTCTACAACGTCACCGGAAATGACACGGTGGAACTCGACATGCCCCTCGTGAAGGGCAATTACATCCTCTTTTCCATGGAGAATATCCGCTATGAGCTTCTTTTCTTCGGGGAGAAGGGCCTCTTCCGCGGGGTTGCCACTATTGAAAACCGCTATCGGCACGGCAAATTCCCGGTCTACCTCTTCAAACTGGCCGAGCCCATCGAGCGCTGGCAGCGGAGGGAATTTTACCGTCTGGACTGTTATATTCCGCTTCTTTATGTTACTCTTTCAGATGAGGCGGGTACCATTGAAAGCATGAAGGAACTCCATGGCCTCCTGCAGGAAACGCCTGCACAGAAGCGGGTCATGGGAAAAGGGACGATCCTCGATATCAGTGGCGGCGGCATCCGCTTCGTTACGACTCAGAACCTCAAGGACGTCCATTACCTCCTCCTTCGCTTTCCGATTGAGAACCCCAAGGGAAAGGAATTCATCGAAGTCATCGGCCGCATCAAGGGAACCTCCCTCGTCGAAGGCACGGACAATACGACCTACCGAATACAGATCCTCTTCAAGGACTCCGACGCCCAGGAGAGAATTGTGCACTACATTTTTGAAGAAGAACGCCGGATCCGGCAAAAGGAACGTGGATAGTCATGTATGAGATATTAGTAGTAGATGACTCTGCACTCATGAGAAGACTCATCTGTGATATAATCAGTTCAGTTCAGGAATTTTCTGCAACCGACAGCGCTTACAGTGCGGACAGCACGGTCAAGCGGCTGAAGGAAAAGCATTACGATGCGGTCTGCTACAATGTCTGCATGTCCCATGATGCATCCTCTTCCCAAATCTTTGAGAAGATGAAGGAAGAGGGCCTGTCCGTCCCCCTCATAGCCATGTGCTATCCGACAGAGGAGGCGGCGGCCAGGGCGCTGAAGGGTCCGTCGGCCGTTGTGGTTCACCCCTTCCGGATGTCCTCGAACGATACGGATGCCTTCGCGGAGTCCCTTGCAGTGGCCCTGCGGCGGACCCTCAGGGTTCCCTCAGGCAGCAGCACTCCGGCCCCGAGCTCCCGGGTGGAGCCCTCTCCGGCAGTGAAGAGAGTTCAGCCGGCCCGGCACGTGGTCCGGTCCTCCTATCCGTATCAGCTGGTGGCCATCGCATCGTCGACCGGCGGACCCCAGGCCCTGCACACGGTCATCCCGATGCTTCCCGGGAAATTTCCTGTACCCGTAGTGATTGTACAGCATATGCCGAAGGGCTTTACCGATTCCCTCGCCAAGCGCATTCAGGAGACCTCTCCCAATGTCGTGAAAGAAGCGGAAGACGGAGAGCTGCTTAAACCCGGCCACGTCTACATCGCCCCGGGTGGCCGTCATTTCGAGGTCGTCGAGGACGCGAAGGGGGCCATGAAGGCCCATGTCTACGACGCTCCCCCGGTGAACAATCTCCGGCCCTGTGCGGATGTCATGTACGAATCGCTCAAGTACCTGTCCATTCCATCCATTCTCTGTGCGGTGCTTACCGGCATGGGCATGGACGGAACCGTTGGGATTCAGCATCTGAAGAAAGAGAAGAATCTCTATTGTATCGCGCAGGAACAGTCCACCTGCGTCGTGTACGGAATGCCGAAAGCGATCGTCAACGCCGGTCTCGCGGATGAGATCCAGCCACTGACGGATATCGCGAAATCACTAGCCAGGAAGATGGGGGTATAGAGATGGATGTAAGTCAATACCTTGATATTTTCATTGACGAGACGAATGAGCACATTCAGAGTCTGTCGGACAATATCATGATCCTCGAGAAGGAGCCCGAGAACAAGGATACGATCAATGAGATCTTCCGTGCAGCTCACTCCCTCAAGGGTATGGCCGGGACCATGGGCTTCAAGCGCATGCAGCACCTGACCCATGATATGGAGAATGTCTTCTCCGAGGTCCGGAATGACACAGTCAAGGTCAATGCCGAGATGATCGATGTCCTCTTCCAGTGCCTTGATGCCATTGAGGCCTATCTGGACAATGTCAAGGCTACATCCGACGAGGGCACCGAAGACAACGCTGCCCTGATTGACAAGCTGAACGCCTTCCTGCCCGGCGCCAACGGCGGTGCAGCAGCTGCTGCCGCTCCTGCGCCTGCGGCCGAAGCTCCCAAGGCCGAAGAAGCCCCTGCCGAAACCGACGGCAAGGCTTACCTCAATATCACCCTCGAAGATTCCCAGAAGGAGCAGATTCAGTCCGCCATTGACGGCGGGCAGAATGTCTATGCCTTCACTGTTTCGGTCCAGAAGGAATGCCTGCTCAAGGCAGCCCGGGCCTTTCTTGTATTCAAAGCCGTCGAAGATTTCGGCGAGATTCTGATCTATTCCCCTTCCTCCCAGGATATCGAAGACGAGAAGTTCGATACGGACTTCTCTATCATAGTTGCGTCCAAGGAACCTTTTGACAAGATCAAGGACGCCATCACCCAGGTTTCCGAAATCGACCACGCCATCGGTGAACAGGTCACCGTCGACATCTACAACAAGGTTGAAAAGGAAAAGGAAGCCGCAGAAGAGAAGAAGGAAGCCGCAGCGTCAGCAGCTGCTCCGGCCCCGGCAGCTGCTCCTGCAGCCCCTGCCCCGGCAGCTGCGTCCGCTCCGGCCCCCGCCAAGGCCTCTGCCGCAGCAACAAAGAAGCCGGCCGGCAAGCCCGTCACCGCCCGGACGGTCCGTGTCGATATCGAAAAGCTCGATGCCCTGATGAATCAGGTTTCCGAGCTCATTATTGCAAAGAACTCCCTCGTTTCCATCAGCGATTCCGAGCAGGGTTCCTCTCCGGAGAATCAGCAGCTGCATGAGCAGATTGAATACCTCGAGCGAATCACAACGACCTTGCATGAGTCCGTCATGAAGGTTCGAATGGTTCCTATCGAATCCACGGTCAACAAGTTCCCTCGTATGATCCGCGACCTGTCCCGGAAGCTCAATAAGCCTATGGATTTGGTCATGACCGGTGAAGAGACCGAGTTGGACCGGACCGTTGTTGACCAGATCGGGGATCCCCTGCAGCATCTGCTTCGAAATTCCGCCGACCATGGTATCGAGGACCCGGATGTCCGTGAAAAAGCCGGCAAGCCCCGGCAGGGAAATATTTTTCTCAACGCCTTCCAGGAAGGCAACAATGTCATCATTCAGGTAGGTGATGACGGTGCCGGCATCGATACGGAAGCTGTTAAGAGTAAGGCCATCGAGAAAGGCCTTGTCTCTCCTGATGACGCCGAGAAGCTCTCCCAGAAGGAAATCATTGACTTCCTCTTTGACCCCGGCTTCTCCATGTCGAAGGTCATCACCGATATCTCCGGCCGAGGCGTAGGCCTTGATGTCGTTAAGTCCAATGTTGAAGCCCTGGGCGGCGACGTCACCGTAAAGACGACTCTCGGACAGGGAACCACATTTACCGTCCGCCTGCCGCTGACCCTTGCCATCATCCAGGCCCTCATGGTCGATATCGCAGACGAAAAGTACGCCATTGCCCTGGCCTCCATCATGAATATCGAGTCCATTCCGGTCAAGGATATCAAGTATGTCGAGGCACGCGAGGTCATCTACCTCCGCGGAATGGTCATTCCTCTGATTCGTATGCGGGACGTTCTCGACTGCCCGCACAAGGAAGACGATCCCGATGAGGAACTTACTGTAGTCGTTGTTACCAAGGGCGAGTCTATGGCCGGCCTCATTGTTGACAACCTCATCGGCCAGCAGGAAATCGTTATCAAGTCGCTCGGAAAAGTCATCGAGCACAACAAGATCATCAGCGGCGCTACCATTCTCGGTGACGGCGAAGTAGCTATGATCCTGGATATCAACGCCCTGATCTGATGAGCGTTGTGACAAAGCCTGATACTCTGTGATACATGGCTCCTTTCAGAGCAAACAGTTTTCGGAGGAAATTTTCATGAGCGATTTTGAACTTGACAGCGTTGAAGAAGAGAAGAAGCAGTACATCGTTGTCCGCATAGGAAGCGAGCAGTACGGTATCGATATTTCCTACATTGACAATATCGTCGTCATGCCGAAGATTACCCGGGTTCCGAAGACGCCTGGCTACTATGCCGGCGTCATCAATCTCCGCGGTGAGGTCGTTCCCGTCATGAGCGCCCACCGGAAGATGGGGCTCGGAGAAGACGAGATTACGAATGCGACCCGGATTATTATTCTGAAGCTTGAGGCCCAGGGCCTTGTGGGTATCCTGGTGGATGAGGTCCGCGAGGTCGTTTCCCTTGGTGAGAACGAGATTGACCGGTCTTCGCAGAACAAGAAGAACCAGTCCTCCTTCATCAACGGGGTTGGCAAGAACGGAGACGATCTGATTTCCATCTTTGAAATTGCGGCTCTCGTCGATTCCGTGGACGGGTGATTTCTCCGCTTTACAGGGCAAAAACAAGCTGCCGCCTTTGCTGCAGCCTGATTTCTGACCGGATGAAAGGATAGTATATCTCATGTCTGAGATGTCTTTTGATGAGATTAATGAAAAATATTACGATGTCCTGAAGGAGATCGGCAATATCGGCGCCGGCAATGCAACTACGGCGATTGCGAACATGCTGAACCTCAAGATGAACATGAGTGTGCCGAATGTCGAACTCATGCCCGTTGAGAAAATCGGCAGCGCCATCGGTTCTGAGGAGCAGATTGTTGTCGGCATTATGCTGGGCGTGGAGACCGATATTGACGGTTCCATGATGTACCTCATGGATCTTCCTTCCGCCCACCATCTAGTCAACCGCCTTATGATGCGGGATCCCGACTACGATGCAGATTTCGATGAGATGGATATGTCAGCTTTGAAGGAAATCGGAAACATCATCTCATCCGCCTACCTGTCTGCCTTGTCAGGACTTACGAATCTCACGATCACACCGACGGTTCCCTATATTTCCATTGATATGGCTGCCGCTATCCTTTCCGTTCCGGCCATCCAGTTCGGTATGGTGGGTGACAAGGCCCTGCTGATCAACACGGAGATGGGCGACGGTATGGACATCAGCGGTTACTTCATTCTGATGCCTGAGGGAGATTCCTACGAAAAGATTCTTTCCGCACTGGGGATGCCTGTCTGAAGCAAACGGGGAATAGGTTATGGGACAGATGATCAAGGTTGGCATGGCGGATTTGAAGGTATGCAAATACCCGGACAATCTGACTACCATCGGTCTTGGCAGCTGTATCGGAATAGCGATGTACGACCCCACAACGAAGGTTACGGGACTTGCCCACATCATGCTGCCGGACAGCACAGCCATCCGCAATAATTCAAATATAGCCAAGTTTGCCGATACGGGGATTACGGAGCTTCTGAACCAGATGGTTAAGGCAGGGGCTTCGAAAGCGCGGATTGTGGCGAAGATAGCCGGCGGGGCGAAGATGTTCGAAATGGCCGGCGGCAATTCCGCAGCCATCAATGTCGGTGAGCGGAATGCCATGGCTTCCAAGGCCAAGCTCAAGGAACTCGGTATAAGGCTTCTGGCAGAGGATACCGGCCTGAACTACGGCCGTACCGTTGAAATTTACAGTGAAGACGGCTCTTTCCTGATCAAGTCTGTGGGAAAGCCCGAAAAGAAGATCTGATTTGGCTGAAGAAGAGACAAAAGACAAAGCGGTATCCGGGGCAGCTTCCGGAAACAAGCCTTCCTCCAACACGGGAAAGAAGGCTTCGGACGGGGCAGAAGATGCAGGCGGGAAAAAGGGAAAGAAACAGGATGACGAGGTCAATACCCGTCCGATTCCCATTATCATCACTCTGGCGGCAGCAGCCGTCTCCTGCATCATTTCCGTCATGCAGCATGCAAAACTCGAAATCTATGTGGGCCGCCTGCTGATTACCGTCATTATCTTCGGCGCCATCGGCATTACGGTCCGGGTCATTCTCGACCGGTATTTTTTCAATACAAAGGAAAACGAAGAAGAATCTGCGGATGCAGACGCCTCTTTGGATGGGAAGAAACCTGCAGATGCCCCTTCGGACGAGGGGGACGAAACTCAGTCCGAAGAAGGCGGCGAGGAAGAGAATAGCTGAGTATGAAGGAACAGGACCGGGACAAGCTTTGGGCTTCCTATTCAAAACATCCGACTCCCGAACTCCGGGAGCAGCTTATACTGGAATATGCCCCGCTGGTGAAGACCGTCGCCGGCCGCCTCTACATGTATCTGGGGTCGAATGTGGAATTCGACGACCTCTGCGGTTACGGGGTTTTCGGCCTCATTGACGCCATTGACAAGTTTGACAGCACGAAGGACGTCAAGTTCGAGACCTATGCTTCCCTGCGGATCAAGGGAGCTATCCTTGACCAGATCCGGAAGATGGACTGGATTCCCCGGACAATCCGTCAAAAACAGCGAAAACTGGATGAGGCCTCGAAGGCAGTTGAACTTCGGACAGGAAAGCCTGCCTCTGACGATGAAATTGCGGACGAGCTCGGCATCACCTCCGATGAGTACGTGTCCTGGCAGTCCCAGCTCAAGGTCACAGGGGTCGTTTCCCTGAATGAGTTCATGGAGGCCGGAAACGAGCCGGTTTCTGATGCGACTTATAATTCCCACTTCATCACGCCTGAGGACAATATTTCCAAGGAAGAATTGAAAAAGGTTCTTGCGGACGCTCTGAAGCAGCTGACGGAGAAAGAGCAGAAGGTCATTCTTTTATATTATTATGAAGATCTTACCCTGAAGGAAATTGCCCGGGTTCTTGAGGTATCCGAATCCCGCGTTTCCCAGCTCCATACCAGGGCCCTCATGAAGATGAAGAAGACCATGGGACCTTATTACGGGGTCATGCAGGGGTGAAACAGAGTCCCGTCAGCAGGTTTTATGGAGCCGGCAGTACTGTGAAGGGCCGCCGCATTTTTTTACCGGACATTTTCTCTAGTGCTTTTGTTTTGCCAGGAAAGGCAGACAGCCTGATACACTATGCCGCAGATTAATGCATACATACAATTAGAGGTCCGAAAGGACGATACAATCTGCCATATCCATCCCGCACGGGAAGGCGGGCAGAAGCTGTCGTTCAAGGAAGCCGATGACTATCTCCGCTACGAGGGCTACGAAAACTACGACCGGAAGGTCCTGGCGGACCTTCTCGAGACGGAGTCCGAGGAGACCATGCCTGTGGGCTTTTCCGGCGGGCTCGAGTGCCAGGAACGGATGACGGTGAAGGTCAGCCTGGACCGCATGAAGGCCACCTGCCGCTTCATGCCGCCTTCCTTCGGGGGCAAGGTCATGGAGACCCGGGACATTATCGCCCAGCTTTCCCAGATGGGCATAGTCTACGGCCTTGACCAGGACGCAATGCTGTCTTTTGCTTCGGACCGCTGCTACTGCACGGACTATGTCTTTGCCCAGGGGGATGTACCCCGTATGGGCCGGGATGCCCAGATTACCTATTTCTTCAATACAAATCCCTCCCTCAAGCCCAAGCACAATGAGGACGGGTCCGTCGATTACCGGAATCTGAACACCATTAATGAGGTCCGGGAGGGCGACCTTCTGGCCCGTTTGATTCCTGCGGACCGGGGCGATGCCGGTAAGGATATAAACGGGAAAACCATTCCCACCCGCCAGGTCAGGGCCAAGCACCTCGAGTTTGGGAAGAATATTGAAATCAATGAGGACAAGACTGAAATTTACTCCAAGGTTAACGGTCATGTCTCTCTTTACGGGACTCAGGTATTCGTTTCGGACGTGTATGAGGTGCCTGCCGATGTGGACAATTCCACAGGCAATATCCGCTACCGGGGCAATGTTCATGTATCCGGCTCCGTCCGGGGCGGCTTCACGGTGGAGGCGCTCGGGGACGTCGTTGTGGACGGCGTCGTGGAGGACGCCTATGTCCGGGCCGGGGGCCAGATCATCGTCAAATGCGGCATCCACGGGAAGAACCGCGGTATCCTCGAGGCCCGGGGCAATGTCATGACGAAGTTCATTGAAAATGCCAAGGTCTTTGCCGGAGGCTATGTGGAGACCGGCTCCATCATCTATTCCGAAGTAAATGCCGGCGGGGATATCCTTGTTGAAGAGCGGAAGGGCTTCATTTCCGGCGGTGTCATCCGGGCCGGCGGCAAGGTTTCAAGCCAGACCATAGGCTCTGCCATGGGGGCCCTGACCCGCATAGAGGTCGGCATGGCGCCGGATAAGAAAGAGCGGTATCTCTCCCTGCAGAAGGAGATTGCCGGACTCAATCAGAAGATCGCGAAAATCAATCCCGTCCTGCAGACCTACAGGGGCTACATTTCAAAGGGCCTTGAGCTCGACCAAAAGAACTTGGTCTACATGAACCGCCTGCTGACGGAACTGAACGAGGCCAAGGACACCCTGCAGAAGGATCGTATTGAATTCAACAGCCTGCATCAGGAGCTTCTCTATTCGAAGCACGCCTGCGTGGACGTCCGGCGGGATATCTTCCCCGGAGTTACCATTTGTATCTCCGACCTTTCGAAGACCACGAAGGACAAGCGGTCCTTCTGCCGCTTCGAGAAGAAGAACGGAGAAATTACGGTTTCAAACCTGTAATTACAGTGCCAAAAGTCATAGGCTTGAGCGAAGTTTTTCGCCCAAGCCTATGATATAATGACATGACTTTTTCAAAGGACAGGAGTGATTGCATGTCCATCCGGCCCGTCGATTTCAACGGCATGATTCAGAATACACCCGAGGCCCAGAACCAGAACAATCAGGTCCGGGAGCAGCCCCAGGTCCAGCAGCAGAATATTGCTGTCGTCTTCGAGCGGGAAACCCAGGAGGCGGAAACAAGGGTCAATGAACGGTCGGATACGGCCGAGAGCGGGCCCCAGATCAATGCGGATGCCGGCGGGAACAACGGCCAGGGCTACGAGCCCGGTAAGAAGAAGGAAAAGAAAAAGCATGAGGTGCTTCCGGACGGCTCCGTTACCGTGAAGAATCCCCACGGCTCTTTTGACATCAAGATATGACAGCACTGGAAATCATACTACTAATATCAGGCGCAGGCCTTCTCATCGCAAGCTTCTTCGTCTCGGAGAAGCTTTCTTCGTCTGACGTGGACTATATCCACAAGCTCTCCGAGAAGGAAGTGAAGATCATTCTCGAAAAAGAACTCTCCGACGCGGAAGGGGATATTGACCGGCGGATTCAGGAGAAGACAGATGACGCTGTCTCGGAGATCGAGCGCGCCACGGACCGGGATACGAACGACAAGCTCCTTTCCATGAACGAGTTTTCCGACACAGTCCTTTCTTCCATGAACAAGTCCCACGACGAGGTCATGTTTCTATATAACCGCCTGAATGACAAGCAGCAGAAGCTGGACGAGCAGGCGGCCCGGATGGCGGAGACCGAGAAGAAGCTGACAGCCATGAAGGCTTCCGTCGATGCCCAGCTGAAAAAGCTTTCTGACGAAAAGGTCATTGCCGAGGAGAGACAGCAGGAGATTGAGAAGGAGGCGGCTGCCGAGAAGGAGCGCCTTTCGGCCGAATCCAAGGCCAGGGAAGATGTGGCCTCCCTGAAAGAGGCCTTCAAAAACCGTCTGGAATCGGAAGAGAAGCCGCCCGAAGACGAGACAGCGGATTCCGAAGGAACGGGCTTCCTCAAGGAGAAAATTCTTTCCGCGAAGAAGGACGGCCTCTCCGAAATTGAAATTGCAAAAAGATTAGGCTGCGGCCTCGGGGAGGTCCGCCTCGTTCTCGGCAGCTTCGAGGCACCGGAAGGGAGTGCCTCATGAAGAAAAAGTATACCCTCCGGGGCATGGGCCTGGGCATCTTCGTGACAGCCCTCATTTTTACAATTGCCCTTCTTTTTGAGAAGCCGACCCTTTCCGACGACGAAATCCGCCGCCAGGCCAGTAAGCTTGGCATGGTGGATGCCGCTTCCGTGGAGAGCGGGGCGGCGGTTACTTCGGACGGCTCGTTGACAGCGGATGCAAACACAGAAGGAAGCGATACTGCCGGAGACGGGACAGATACCGCTTCCGGAACAGATGAAAATTCAGCTGCCGATGCAGCAGGGACCGATACAGCGGGGGCGGATGCCGACACAGCCACAGCAGGTTCTGCTGCCGGGACGGATTCAGGCACGGATGCTTCCGGGGCAGAAACGGCGGGGGACAGTACCGAGAATCTGACAGCCGACCAGGCCGAGGCGGATGCCGAGGCCGCCGAGCGGGCCCTTTCTAGCGGCACTTCGGATGCTTCTGCCGCTTACAAAGCCAATGCCGGGACGGATTCTTCTTCGACTTCAGCAGCCCCGTCCGGAACAGTTTCGATTACGATTACAGCCGGTCAGGATTCGGCAAAGGTGGCGGAGAACCTTTATCGGGCAGGTCTCATTACGGACCCCATTGCTTTTAATAATTTCCTCGAGGAGGGTGGCTACGATGCCCGCATCCGGGCGGGAACTTTTCAGATTCCTGAAGGAGCCAGCTTCGAGAAGATTGCCAACGCCATCAGCAGCCACCGGTAATTTTACATTACGTTGACGCTGCCGGTATCCCGGTCATTACGCCGGAAGAGCAATTGTTTGACAAATATTTATAGGAAAAGAGCCTCGCAAAATTCTCCTTGCGCAGGCTCTTCTTTTGTGCTAATATACCGAAGGTTTGCGGTCGCAGACTGCCCTTTCGCGGGTGCGGAGGGGGAATATACATTTCACACATCCCGATGACCGAATCGGTGCCCTGCGTGCAGAACCGCCTCCATTCGGAGGCAGGCTGTACTATCCGAAAATCAGGGTAAGTCCGGTCAGACGACGGGTGTGGAAGCTTAACCGAAAGGAAGGTTACTATGAGCGTATTATCAATGAAGCAGCTTCTCGAAGCAGGTGTTCACTTCGGTCACCAGACCCGCCGGTGGAACCCCAAGATGGCTCCCTACATCTTCACGGAAAGAAACGGCATCCACATCATCGATCTGCAGAAGACCGTAGGTATGGTAGATGACGCCTACAATGCTATCTTCGACATCGTTGCTCAGGGCGGCACAGTTCTCTTCGTAGGTACGAAGAAGCAGGCCCAGGAGACCATCAAGGAAGAGGCTGAGCGCTGCGGTATGTACTATGTCAACCAGCGCTGGCTCGGCGGTATGCTGACGAACTTCAAGACCATCGAAACCCGGATTGCCCGTCTCAAGAAGATTGAGAAGATGGCTGAGGACGGCACATTTGATGTCCTTCCCAAGAAGGAAGTCATGCTCTTAAAGAAAGAGCAGGAGAAGCTTGAGAAGAATATCGGCGGTATCAAGGAGATGAAGCATCTCCCTGACTGCATCTTCGTTGTAGATCCCAAGAAGGAGCACATCTGTGTTTCCGAGGCACGGGCGCTCGGTCTTACCATCGTAGGTATCGCAGACTCCAACGCAGATCCCGATGAGCTTGACTACATCATCCCCGGCAATGACGATGCCATCCGCGCCGTAAAGCTCCTTACCTCCACCATGGCAGATGCCGTTATCGAGGCAAAGCAGGGTGTTGAAGAGGCAAAGGCAGCTGACAAGGACGAGGCAGCAGAGGCCTGAGCTTTATATTATTTATGACTAATATAGTGCCCCGGGGCGGGAAGAGTCCCGGGGCAGTTTTCTGAATCGGAGGAAAAGATAATGGCAGAAGTTTCCGCAAAACTCGTAAAGCAGCTCCGCGATGAGACCGGGGCCGGCATGATGGAGTGCAAGAAGGCGCTCACGGAATCCAACGGCGACTATGACGAGGCTATTGAGTACCTGAGAAAGAACGGTCAGGCAAAGGCAGAGAAGAAGGCCGGCCGTATTGCGGCAGAGGGTCTCTGCGACGTTGCCCTTGACGGCAACAAGGCAGCAGTCGTTGAGGTAAATTCCGAGACCGACTTCGTTGCAAACAACGCTGATTTCAAGGCTTATGTTCACGCTGTAGCTGAGCAGGCCCTTCACACATCCGCAACCGATATGGACGGCTTCTTTGCAGACAAGTGGGAGTCCGATCCTTCCAAGACCGTCAAGGAAGCCCTGACGGATGAGATCGCTGTCATCAGCGAGAACCTTTCCATCCGCCGCTTCAAGCAGATTACTGCAGATGACGGGGCTGTTGTTTCCTATGTACACGGCGGCGGCCGCATCGCTGTTCTCGTTCACGCAAAGGCTGCAAACGTCACTGACGGCGTTAAGGAAGCCCTTACAAATGTGGCTATGCAGGTAGCTGCCATGAACCCCAAATATGTCAGCGACAAGGACGTAGATCAGGAATTCCTCGATCATGAGCGGGAAATCATTATGGCCCAGATCGAGAATGATCCCAAGGAGTCCCAGAAGCCCCAGAATGTCAAGGAAGGCATGGTCAAGGGACGTATTTCCAAGGAGCTCAAGGAAGTCTGCCTTCTTGACCAGATCTATGTCAAGGCAGAGGACGGCAAGCAGTCTGTAGGCAAGTACCTCGAGGCAGTTGCCAAGGCTGAGGGCACGGATCTTTCCATCGCTGAGTTCGTCCGTTTCGAGACCGGCGAGGGCATTGAGAAGAAGAACGAGAACTTTGCCGAGGAAGTTGCAAAGCAGATCAACGGCTGATATTGATATTTGAAGATGTGCTGTGCAGTCGGCCTTTTCCTGCCGGGGCACAGCGCATTTTTTCTTTCTATATAAACTCTGCTGTAGTATGATGAATTCGTCACACGGCAGAAGAGAAAATAGATCAGGAAGCAGATTTTGAGCGATACAACGACAGATACAATAGAACAGGAAGTTTTAAAGCGCCAGAGGGACAAGAGGAAGCGGGTCCATCGGATGAAGATGGCCATTGTCTACTTTCTCATTATTTATATCATAGTCTCTATCGTCGCCATTGCCCTGCTCGGCATATCCGTCTTTTCATTGCAGAGGGAACTGAAGTCCTTAGGACAGAAGGTTTCGACACTTGAAACATCAAAAGCGGAAGCGGCGGCCCAGGAAGCGGATATGGATTCCGGGACCCTGGTGGCGGACACAAAAACGGCGGAGGAAAACCTCGCCGGAGAGGACGACATCCTGAAGGTCTATCTGACCTTTGACGACGGTCCTTCAACGAATACGGACAAAATTCTTGATATCCTTGACGACTATGGCGTCAAGGCTACTTTTTTTGTGACGGGGAAGACGGATGACGCCAGTAAGGCTGCCATGAAGCGGATTGTAGATGAGGGACATACCATCGGCATGCATTCCTTCAGCCATGACTACAGCCAGATCTATTCCTCAGAGGCAGCCTTCGAAGCCGACTTCACCCAGATTCAGAATCTGATCTATGACACGACGGGAGTTGACTGCTTTTATTACCGCTTTCCGGGCGGCTCTTCGAACAAGGTCTCCAATACCGATATGGCTGAGTTCATCAAATTTTTAAACTCCCAGAACGTCACTTATTATGATTGGAATGTGGCCAACGGCGACGCTACGACCCAGGCCTACACTACGGACGACCTTATTGAAAATGTCATGAGTGATGTGGTAAAATACAAAACGTCGGTCGTATTGATGCACGACGCCGCAGACAAGGGAAAGACGGTGGAATCCCTGCCGACTCTGATCCAGGATCTGCAGGCAAAGGGAGCACTGATTCTGCCGATCAGCAAGGATACTACCGTGATCCAGCATGTCAAGCTGGCGGATCAGCAGTGAAAAGTATACGGAGGAAAAGATGGGATTTTTCAAGGATTTCAAGGAGGACTTCTCTGACGCGGTCGATGAGCTCATTCCCGGCGGAAGCGGGGACCTTGATGCGGAAGACAAGAGCAGCAGTGAAGTGCCTTTGGATACCGATTCCAGCGATATCAATGTTCAGGATGAACTGAACAAGCTGGACGGTCTTTTGGAACAGGTTTCGAAGAAGGTGGATGCCAACGGCCGGGAGACGACTCCTGCATCCGTGAAGAACGGAACCTCGAAGAAGGAAAAGATTCAGGCAGCGGATATTTCCGGCATAGAAGAAGCGGAAGCTGTACCGGCTCCGGCCGCCAGCGCCCTTGGCAGCCTGCATACGTCGAAGTCTGCTGAAGTGGAAAACAGCAAGAAGAATACAATATCTGAGGAGAAGAAGATGGACAGCGAACTTACCAGTACAGGTACAATGACTCAGGCACCCGCAGAGATGCCTGCTACGGCTCCTTCCAAGGAAGTCAGCGACGAGAAGGCAGTGATTACAGCCGGCATGACCATTACCGGCGACCTTACCTCCACTGGCTCCATTGACGTGGAAGGCCTGATCAACGGCAATGTCACCTGCAACGGCAAGCTGACCATCACCGGCACAGTGAACGGAAACAGCACTTCAAGCGAGTTCTTTGCAGATGCTGCGAAGATCGAGGGTGAAGTTACTTCCGAAGGCACCGTTAAGGTCGGCGTCGGCTCTGTCATCATTGGAAACATCACAGCTACATCCGCTGTCATTGCAGGCGCGGTAAAGGGCGACATCGATGTCCAGGGACCTGTAGTTGTCGATACTTCTGCAGTTGTCATGGGCAATATCAAGTCCCGCTCCGTACAGATCAACAATGGTGCAGTAATCCAGGGCTTCTGCTCTCAGGAATACGCTGATGTAGATGTTGAAAGCGTATTCGCCTGATGAAACGCATACTCTTGAAGCTTTCCGGCGAGGCGCTTGCCGGTGAAAAGAAACGGGGCTTTGACGAGGCCACCTGCGAAAAGGTGGCTCTGGAAGTGAAGGCTCTACATGATGCAGGCACTGAAGTTGCCATCGTTATCGGCGGCGGGAACTTCTGGAGGGGCCGGACGTCCGAGAAGATAGACCGGACGAAGGCCGACCAGATCGGTATGCTGGCCACAGTCATGAACTGCATCTATGTATCCGAGGTCATGCGTTCTGTCGGCCTTGAAACGGAAATTATGACTCCTTTTCAGGTTGGCGCTTTCACGACCCTGTTTTCCAAGGATGCAGCGGTTGCGGCCCTTTCTGCTGGCAAGATTGTCTTCTTTGCCGGCGGGACAGGCCATCCTTATTTCTCTACGGATACGGCTACGGTACTCCGAGCCATTGAGATCGAGGCAGACGGTATTCTTCTGGCAAAGGCCATCGACGGGGTTTATAACGCCGACCCGGCCAAGGATCCTTCAGCCGTCCGCTATGATTCCCTTTCTATCAATGAAGTCGTGGACAAGCAGCTGGGAGTCATCGACCTCACTGCCTCCATTCTCTGCATGGAAAACCACATGCCCATGTATGTCTTTGCTTTGGCGGAAGACGGCGGAATTCTCCATGCGGCAGAGGGGAAGGACTTCAATGGTACTGTGATTACGGCCTGATGTTTTCCGGTCAATCAGTGCTGCAGAAGTATATTTCATTCCAATATATCGGTTTTACATTATTCCTGAGGGGGAACTATGGACGAAAGACTGAAAGCATACGATGAGAAGATGACCAAGACCATGGAAAATCTTTTCTCCGAACTCGACGCCATCCGGGCAGGCCGGGCGAATCCCCATGTCCTGGACCATATCCGGGTCGACTATTACGGGGCGCCGACCCCTATCCAGCAGGTGGCGAATGTTTCGGTTCCTGAGGCCCGCATGATTCAGATTGCTCCCTGGGAGCCTTCCCTCCTGAAGGAGATTGAGAAGGCCATTCAGACCAGTGATGTGGGCATCAATCCTACGAACGACGGCAAGGTCATCCGCCTTGTATTTCCGGAACTTACCGAGGAGCGCCGCAAGGACCTGGTAAAGGACGTGAAGAAGAAGGGCGAGGACGCGAAAGTAGCCATCCGAAATATCCGCCGGGACGCCATCGACGCTTTCAAGAAGCTGGAGAAGGAAGATATTTCCGAGGATGAGGTCAAGACACTTCAGGACGAGGCCCAGAAACTGACGGACGAGTACACGAAGAAGGTGGACGACGCCGTGAAGAAGAAGGCTGACGAGGTCATGACCGTCTGATAATATTGTTTTACAAGAATATGGAGGGACTTGAATTCTTTTACCGGTTTCAAGTCCCTTCTATTATTATGAGGAGAGTTTTTCATGGAAAATATTCCGGCCCATGTGGCCATCATTCTGGACGGAAACGGACGCTGGGCGAAGAAAAGAGGGTTTCCCCGGACAGCCGGTCATGCGGCAGGGGCGAAGAATGTAGAGACCATTACAATAGCGGCTTCGAATCTCGGAATTAAATACCTCACCCTCTATGCCTTCTCGACGGAAAACTGGAAGCGCTCTGTGGAGGAAGTGTCCACGATTATGAGCCTGCTGGCGAAGTATCTGCTCCGCTGCCGGGATCTCGCCATGGAGAACAATATCCGGGTCACATTCATCGGAGACCTTTCGGGTCTCGACGGAAAACTGCATGCGACCTGTGACAGCGTCCGGGAAGAGACCGCGGGAAATACCGGTATGACATTGACCATCGCTTTAAACTACGGGGGACGGGATGAGATTGTCCGGGCCGTGAACCGGCTACTGGACGCCGGGGAAAAAGGGCCGGTGACGGAAGAAACATTCTCTTCCTATCTCGATACAGCCGGTCAGCCCTATCCGGACCTTATGATCCGGACCTCAGGCGAGGAACGTATTTCGAATTTTCTGCCCTGGCAGCTCTGCTATTCGGAATTTTACTTCACGGATACGGCCTGGCCGGACTTCTCTGCGGAAGAACTGGAGAAAGCCTGCAGGGCCTATGGCTCCCGTGACCGGCGCTTCGGGGGCGTGAAGGCCTGAATGAGAAATTTTTACAGCTCTCTCCTTTAAGGAAGGGCTTTCTTTTGATATAATACTCTTCAAAATATTGTAGTTGGACTGGAACATGACCACAATATTTATCTATTGTATATGAAAAATGGATAGGGGCTCCCTGCCCCTTGCCCTATGGCTTAGATTGGAGCATTGATGTTCAGAACGCGTTTGCTCAGCGGAATCGTCCTTGTGGCGTTGGCTCTTCTTTTGATCACGACCGGGGGAAATGTCCTTCTGGTTTCCACCCTGATCCTTTCCCTGATCGGCATGTTTGAATTCTACCGGGTGCTGGGAATCGAAAAGACGGTCATGGCCTTTGCGGGCTATGCCTTTGCCATTATCTACTATCTGGACCTGGTGCTCCATTTCATGCTGTCTGACTTCATGATTGTGACCCTGTTTCTGGTCCTGGTTTTAATAATCTTTGTTCTATCCTACCCTAAGTACGATGCGCCGAAAGCCATGGGAACCTTCTTCGGCCTCTTCTATGTGGCGGTCATGCTGTCTTTCATCTATCTGACCCGGCAGATGCCCCACGGGCAGTATATTGTCTGGCTCATCTTTCTGGCTTCCTGGGGCTCGGACACCTGCGCTTACTGTGTTGGCAAGCTCTTCGGGAAGCACAAGATGACACCGGTTCTTTCCCCCCATAAGTCCGTGGAGGGCGGCATCGGGGGCGTGGTCGGAGCCATGCTGCTTACCCTTATTTACCTTCTGATTTTTCAGGAGACCATGCATCTTCACACCACGACCATCCTGCTTCTTACCCTGTCTTCAGGCGTCGGAGCCCTGATTTCCATGGTGGGAGACCTGGCGGCTTCAGCCATCAAGAGAAATTACGGAATCAAGGACTACGGAAAGCTGATTCCCGGCCACGGAGGCGTACTGGACCGCTTCGATTCCGTCATTATCACAGCGCCGATTATTTACTATTTCGCCAGCGTAATCCTGGCCCGGGTACCGGGTCTCGGTCAGTAGGAGTCGGTGGTACTTGTTCTGCGGAATTTTATCCGGTGCGGCGCCGGACGCGCACGCCTGTTTCATTGAGTGTGGCTTTGTGCCTTCAGGAGAATAATGAAAAACATTTCAATCATAGGCTCAACCGGTTCCATCGGGACCCAGACCCTTGATGTTATAAGGGAGCACAGAGAGGATTTCATTGTCTCTGCCCTGGCTTGCGGGAAGAATGTGCGACTTCTGGCCGAGCAGATCAAAGTATTTCATCCTGTTCTCGTATCTGTAGGGGATGAAGAGGCTGAGGCAGCCCTGAAGGACCTGATTGTGGGCGAGAAGTGCGATATCATGACCGGCATGGAGGGGTTGATTGCCGTATCAACAATTCCGGAATCCGACATATTGGTTACGGCTGTTGTCGGCATGCTGGGCATCCGGCCCACCATCGCTGCTATAAAAGCAGGGAAGGACATAGCCCTTGCAAACAAGGAAACTCTGGTCTCCGCCGGTCACATTATTATGCCGATGGCGAAAGAGTACGGGGTGCAGATTTTGCCTGTGGATTCCGAGCACTCGGCCATCTTTCAGTCCCTGCAGGGAAATGAAGGAAATGAGATTGACAAAATTCTTCTGACAGCATCCGGGGGTCCTTTCCGGGGAAAGAGCCTCAGGGAGCTTCAGAATGTAACGGCGAAGGAAGCCCTTAATAATCCCAACTGGGATATGGGGCAGAAGGTGACCATCGACTCGGCCACTATGGTAAATAAGGGCTTGGAGGTCATGGAGGCCCACTGGCTCTTCAATACATCCGTGGACGATATCACAGTCCTGGTCCATCCCCAGTCGATTCTGCATTCTGCTGTTCAGTACAAGGACGGGGCTGTCATCGGTGAACTCGGGGTTCCGGACATGCGAATCCCTATTCAGTACGCCCTGTATTATCCGGAGAGGCCTTATCTTTCGGGTAAGCGGCTGAATCTTTTTGAACTCAAAAGCCTCACCTTTGAGGAGCCGGACCTTACTGTTTTCAAGGGGCTGGCCCTTGCGAAGAAGGTGGGCAGAGCCGGAGGGAACCTTCCGACGGCTTTCAATGCGGCAGATGAGACTGCAGTGGAACTCTTTCTCAAAGGAGAAATTGGTTTTACGGAAATTCCAAAGCTCATTGAAAAGGCTGTCGATGCCTGTGACTTTACTCCCAATCCCACGGTAGAGGAAATTTTCGCCACCCGGGAAAAAGCCCTGAAGATGTAAAACTACGACAGATATTATTCATGAAATTATGCCTGGTCCCTGTTGAATAGTGCCACAAGGACCGCATACGGAGACTTTTTGTTTTGAAGATTATTATTGCCATTCTGATATTCGGATTCATCATTCTCTTCCATGAATTCGGCCACTTCCTTTTTGCCAAGAAGTTCGGAGTCAAAGTCAATGAATTCTGTCTGGGTTTCGGCCCTCGTCTCATCGGATTCAAAAAAGGGGATACGGATTACTGCCTGAGGCTTCTCCCCTTCGGTGGCGCCTGCGTCATGGAGGGGGAGAGCGAGGACACGGACGATGAACGGTCCTTCCTCAAGAAGTCCCTGTGGCAGCGGGCTATCATCGTGGCCGGCGGACCTCTTTTTAACTTCCTCCTGGCCTTCATCCTTTCAGTCATCATGATCGGGACAATGGGGGTGGAGCTTCCTATGGTGTCCAAAGTCATGGAAGGCTATCCTGCTGAAGAAGCAGGTCTTCAGGCCGGAGACCGGATTACGAAGCTGGGCAGCTATAATGTTCACTTCTATAATGAAATCGTGGCCTACAATTTCTTTCATACAGGTGAAACAACGGAAGTGACTTATGAAAGAGACGGGCAGACGTACAAGACGACTCTGGTCCCGAAACTGGATGAGGATTCCGGCCGTTATCTGATCGGAATTTACGGGAGCGGAGAGAGGACGCGGCTCAACCCGGCCGTTACGCTCGGCTATTCCTTCTATGAGCTTAAGTATCAGATATATATTGCATTAAAGTCAGTGGGCATGCTGATCACAGGGAAAGTCGGTGTCCAGGATATGTCCGGTCCGGTCGGCATCGTAAAGACCATAGGGGATACTTACCAGCAGTCCCTTGCCTCCGGTGTCCTATATGTGGTCATGAATCTGATTTCCATTACGATTCTCCTGTCCGCGAACCTGGGCGTCATGAATCTCCTGCCCTTCCCGGCTCTGGACGGCGGCCGGCTCCTCATCTATATCATCGAAGCGATTACAAGGAAGAAGGTGCCGGAGAAAGTCGAGGCAGCCCTGAACGGGGTCGGCTTCGTCCTCCTCATGGTCCTGATGGTTCTGGTCATGGGCTCAGATATTTCAAAGATTGTGAAGGGGCAGTAGTCCGATACAAAAAAGCTTTTGTTCTTATGACTAATGTAAACCTTTTCACATTTCACCTACTTATCATTTGTTCGAGGATTCAGACATATGAGAGAGCATACCAGGGTAGTGAATATCGGGGGCGTGGAAATCGGCGGGGGGAATCCTGTCCGTATCCAGTCAATGTGCAATACGAAGACTGCGGATGTGGCAGGCACGGTTGCGCAGATAGGCCGTCTTGAAGAGGCCGGGTGCGAGCTCATCCGGGTGACGGTACCGGACCATGAGTCTGCTCTTGCCCTGTCTGAAATCAAGAAGCAGATTCATATTCCTCTCATTGCGGACATCCATTTCGACTACCATATGGCCATAGAAGCCATGGAGAACGGGGCGGACAAGATTCGGATCAACCCGGGAAACATTGGCGCCAAAGACCGCATCAAGGCAGTTGTGGACTGTGCGAAGGAAAGGAATATCCCCATACGGGTCGGGGTCAATTCCGGCTCTCTTGAGAAGGACCTTATAGAAAAGTACGGGGGAGTGACGGCCGAAGGCCTCGTGGAGTCGGCTTTGGACAAGGCAGCCATCATAGAGGACATGGGTTACGACAACCTCGTTATCTCCATCAAGTCATCGGATGTCTTCATGTCTGTGAAGGCCCATGAGCTGATTTCCCAAAAAACGGACCATCCCTTGCACGTAGGAATAACGGAAGCCGGCTCTCTGATTCGTGGCAATATCAAGTCAGCTGTCGGAATCGGAATCATTTTATATGAAGGCATAGGTGATACCATCCGGGTCTCCCTGACAGCTGATCCGGTGGAGGAAGTGAAGTCTGCAAAGCTTATCCTTTCTTCTTTGAAACTCCGGACGACGGAAGTGGAGCTCGTCTCCTGCCCGACCTGCGGGCGGACGGAAATTGACCTCATTGGCCTGGAGAAGCAGGTAGAGGAACTTGTTTCAAAGAAGAAATTAAAGCCACTCAAAATCTCCGTCATGGGCTGTGTCGTAAACGGGCCCGGAGAGGCCAGGGAAGCGGATCTCGGCATCTGCGGAGGAAAGGGCCAGGGCCTCATCCTCCGGCACGGGGAAATCGTCCGCAAGGTCTATGAAAATGAGCTTCTCTCAGCCTTTGAGGAAGAATTAAAAGACTGGGAAATCACGGATTAGGACAGCAAGGACTTTAGGTCCCTGCGATATATTTGTATTACATTATTCATGCATTTATACACAGAGGTGAAAAGGCATGGCTAAGCCTTTTTCGGACATCTTCAAAGATATTTCTGCCGGCGACGGCCTTTCCGCGATTCTCAGGGATGCCGAGGTCGAGAAGATTTCGGAGAATGGCAATCACCGGGTCATGCGTCTCTACATGACCTTCTGTACTGTCGTGCCGAAGTCCGGCATCCGGACCATAGAGAGAAAAATCCGGGACAATGTCTTCGGCGGCCGGGTGGAGGTGAAGATTGTCGAACGCTTTACCCTGGGGGAAACATATCGACCGGAGCAGATATACGACCTCTATAAGGATTCCATCCTGGATGAACTCTTTGAGACAGACCGGATTTTATACCAGATTGTGAAGAAGTCCCCCTTTGTATTCGACGAAGACGGGGACCTGAATGTCATCCTGCCGGACGACGGGACGAGCCGCCTCTATGAGGGAGAGCTTCTCGACTATTTGAACCACGTCTTTGAAAAGCGCTTCGGAAGTCGGATTGCCATCGGCTTTTCCTACAAGGTCCCGGAGAAGGACTATCTTTCGGACACGAAGGAACGCATTGGCCGACAGGTGGAGAAAATTCTAAGTACTGTTGCCGAGGCCCACAAGGCGGAAGAGGGGGTTGACGGAGACGCAATTGCCACCATGGGCTCCTACAGGAAAGCTCCTTCAGAAGACAGGAAAAAGCCCGATGGAGTTAAGGGCTCCGGTTTCCGCGGTCAGGGTCAGGACGGAGGCTTCCGCAGGAATGACGGCTCTTTTCGCCACAGCGACAGCGGTTTCCGCCGGGAGGGCGGTTTCCAGAGGAGGGCGGCCCGGAGCAATGACCCGGATGTCATATTCGGGAGTGATACGGACGGGGACCTGATTGAAATTCAGTCTATACAGGAGGAGATGAAGGAGGCCGTTGTCCGGGGGCAGATTGTGGAAGTGAACCCCATTGAGCTTAGAAACAGCGACAAGGTACTTTTCATATTTTCTCTTTATGACGGAACGGACTCCATTTCCGCAAAGATTTTCACGGACAAGGAAAATTTCGCTAAGCTTTCCGAAGAAGTGGCGCCGGGAAAATTCTTCCGCCTCCGCGGTGTGGTTCAGGAGGACATGAAGACCCGGGAGCTTTCTTTTACAAGGGTTTACGGCCTTAAGAAAATTGCGGACTTCCGGGTAAAGCGGCAGGATCTTTCGACCGAAAAGAGGGTCGAGCTCCACTGCCATACGAAGATGTCGGATTCCGACGGAGTTTCCGATGTCACGGATATTGTTAAGCAGGCAATTTCCTTCGGCCACAAGGCCATTGCCATCACTGACCATGGCGTAGTGCAGGCCTTTCCCGATGCGGCCAAGACTGCGGGGAGTGACATTAAGATTCTCTACGGCATGGAGGGTTACCTCGTAGACGATACCAAGGCTCTTGTCACGAATTCAAAGGGGCAGCCGCTGACCGGAGATTTTGTCGTATTCGACCTTGAGACCACTGGCCTTAATTCCCGAAGCTGCCATATCATCGAGATTGGAGCTGTCTATGTAAAGGGCGGAGAGATTGTCAATCGTTTTTCCGAGTTCGTAAATCCCGGCATTCCGATTCCTTTTCGCATTACGGAAATCACCTCCATCCGGGATGATGACGTGCGTGATGCGGAGCCCATAGAAGTTTTACTGCCGAAATTCAGGGAGTTCTGCGGGAATGCGGTCCTGGTGGCTCACAATGCCGACTTCGATACGGCCTGTATCAAGGCTGAATGCGAGAGGGAGGGCCTTGACTGGGACTTTACCTACGCCGACACCATGACCATGGCGGGGTTTCTCTACCCGGACCTTGGCAAACTGACCCTTGATGCAGTTGCCAAGCATATGGGCGTTTCTCTCGAGGGCCACCACCGGGCTGTCAACGACGCCGAGTGCACGGCAGAGATTTTCGTGAAGATGGTGAAAATCCTTCTTTCCATGAAGGATGACGCCCATCCCAATGGCATTGACAATCTCGACCTTCTGAATGAAGAAGGGAAGATGTCCGTAGACCGGATCCGAAAGACCCGGCGGACCTACCACATCATCATTCTGGCAAAGAACGATATAGGAAGAATCAATCTCTACCACCTGGTGTCCCTGTCCCATCTGAAGTACTCGGGCCGGGGCAAGCCGCGGATTCCCAAGTCCGTGCTGGCCCAATACAGGGAAGGCCTGATATTGGGATCTGCCTGCGAAGCCGGAGAGCTTTTTCAGTCCATACTTTTGGGGCGGTCGAAAGAGGAAGTCTCCCGGATTGCCTCCTTCTATGACTATTTCGAAATCCAGCCAGTGGGCAATAATGCTTTCTATAAGCGGGAGGATAAGTACGATATCAATACGGACGATGACCTCAGAGACTTAAATCGCCGGATAGTCTCCCTCGGTGAAGAGATGGGGAAGCCCGTTGTGGCTACGTGCGATGTCCACTTTTTAAATCCGGAGGATGAAGTATACCGGCGGGTTATCATGAACGAGCGGGGCTTCGACGACTGCGACATGCAGCCTCCTCTTTTCCTCCATACGACAGAGGAGATGCTGGACGAGTTCTCCTACCTGGGAGCTGAAAAGGCCCATGAGGTCGTTATCGAAAATACAAACAAAATCGCCGACATGTGCGAGATTATCCAGCCCACACGGCCGGACAAGTGCCCTCCCGTTATTGCGGATTCGGACAAGACGCTGAGAAAAATCTGCTATGACAAGGCCCATGAGCTCTATGGGGAGGACCTTCCTCCTGTCGTTTCCGAGCGGCTGGAGCGGGAACTCAACTCCATCATCGGAAACGGCTATGCCGTCATGTATATCATCGCCCAGAAGCTCGTGTGGAAGTCTGTCGAAGACGGCTATCTCGTTGGCTCCCGGGGATCAGTCGGCTCTTCCTTTGTCGCCACTATGGCAGGAATCACGGAGGTAAACCCGTTAAGGGCCCACTATCTCTGTCCGAAATGCCACTTTGTGGACTTCGATTCTGACATTGTAAAAGAATATGAAAAGGGGTCACGGGCAGGCTGCGACCTGCCGGATGCTGTGTGTCCCCACTGCGGAACTCCACTCATGAAAATGGGTTTTGACATCCCCTTTGAAACCTTCCTGGGGTTCAAAGGAAACAAGGAGCCCGATATAGATCTCAATTTCTCCGGTGACTATCAGAGCAAGGCCCATCGCTATACGGAGGTCATATTCGGAGAGGGGCAGACCTTCAAGGCCGGTACTGTCGGCACTTTGGCAGAAAAGACGGCTTACGGCTACACCATGCACTACTGTGAGGAACACGGACTGAAGAAGAGGGGCTGCGAGATTGTCCGCATCGCCAAGGGCTGTGAGGGCGTCCGTCGGACCACCGGCCAGCATCCGGGCGGCATCATTGTTCTGCCTACCGGTGAAGATATCGATACATTCACCCCGGTCCAGCACCCGGCGGACAAAGACGATACCGATATCGTAACGACCCATTTCGATTACCATAAGATTGACAGCAACCTTTTAAAGCTCGACATTCTCGGCCACGATGATCCGACCATGATCCGGATGCTCGAGGACCTGACCGGCCTGGATGCTACGAAGATTCCCCTCGATGACAAAAAGGTCATGAGCCTTTTCATGAATACGGACGCCCTGGGCGTGACACCGGATGAACTATGGAATGGCTGTGATATGGGTACCCTGGGCATTCCCGAGTTCGGCACGGACTTTGCCATGGGACTCCTGCGGGAGGCAAAGCCGAAGGAGTTTACGGACCTGATCCGGATTTCCGGCCTCTCCCACGGGACAGACGTCTGGCAAGGCAATGCCGAGGAACTCATCAAGTCCGGAACGGCCACGATTTCCACGGCCATCTGCTGCCGGGATGATATCATGACCTATCTCATAAATATGGGACTCGAGCCCGAGGAAAGCTTCACGATCATGGAGCGGGTCCGCAAAGGGATTGTCGCCAAGGGTAAGTGCAAGGAATGGCCCCAGTACAAGGAGGACATGAAGGCCCACAACGTTCCGGACTGGTACATAGGTTCCTGCGAGAAAATCAAGTACATGTTCCCCAAGGCCCATGCAGCGGCCTATGTCATGATGGCCTGGCGGATTGCCTACATGAAGGTCTATTATCCCCTGGCTTACTACGCTGCCTTCTTCTCCATCCGGGCCAAGACATTCAATTATGAGCAGATGTGTCTGGGAAAAGAGGTCCTTGAGCGCCACCTCCGGGAGTACGATGCGAAGATGGCGGCCCACCAGAAGGTTTCGGCCAAGGAAAAGGACAATTATTCCGACATGAGGCTTGTACAGGAGTTTTATGCCAGGGGCTTTTCATTCCTGCCCCTGGATCTCTACAAATCTGATTCCATGCGCTTTCAGATTGTAGACGGGAAGCTGTTGCCGCCATTTGCCTCCATCGAAGGCATGGGGGACAACGCCTCCATATCCCTGGCTGTGGCCGCGAAGGAGGCCCCCTTCCTTTCAAAGGACGATCTGAGGCAGAGGGGAAAGGTTTCCCAGTCGATAGTGGACGTCCTGGACCGGAGCCATGTCATTGACAACCTGCCTGAGTCGAACCAGCTGTCCCTGTTCGATTCCTTCGCTTCATGAAAGCCTGCAGAGAAGCAGCTGTTTTACATTATTCATGACTAATATTAATCCCTGTGGAGGAACAGCCCTTGCGTGACCTGAATGACATTCGAAAAGACATAGACGAAGTTGACGCTGAAATCCTGGCCGCCTTTGAGAAGAGGATTGAGCTTTCCGACCAGGTGGCCGAATATAAGCGCTCCAAGGGCCTTCCGGTCTATGACGTGGAGCGGGAGAAGGAAAAAATCGCCTCTCTGTCAGCCAAGGTGGAGGGCGACTTCATGAAAAAAGGGGTCCGGGAACTCTTTACCGACCTCATGGGCCTTTCGAAGAAGAAGCAGTATCGGCTTCTCTCCGAGCGGGCCGAGGCACCGGACGGCTTCATTGAGGTGGAGCACATTGACTTCTCGGATTCCACGGTCGTCTTTCAGGGGGTGGAGGGGGCCTATTCGGAGGAGGCCATGCGGACCTTCTTCGGGCAGATCGGCTCTTCCTTCAATGTGGGGAGCTTCTATGAGGCCATGAAGGCCCTCGCGGACGGGCGGGCGGGCTACGCTATCCTGCCCCTTGAGAATTCGCGCGCCGGTTCAGTCCGTGAAAACTACGACCTTTTGACGGACTTCAATCTCGCCATTGTGGGGGAGGAGATTATCCCCATCCGACACAATCTGCTGGCGGTGCCGGGGGCTGCTCTGACGGGAATTACGGACGTCTACTCCCACCCCCAGGCCCTGATGCAGTGCAGCGGCTTTTTTAAGGAACATCCGGAAATTGTCCAGCACCCCATGGCCAATACAGCCATCGCGGCAAAGACCGTGGCAGAAGCGGGCGACCCGACGAAGGCCGCCATTGCTGGAGCTATCAATGCAGAGCTCTATGGGCTTTGTGTCCTGTCCGATTCAATTGCCGATGACCCGGACAACAAGACCCGTTTTGTAGTCCTATCCCGGAAGAAAATTTACGAAAAAAAGGCCAATATGGTTTCGGTGGAAATTGAGCTTCCGGACATCGAGGGCTCCCTCTACCGCATGCTTTCTCACTTCGTAATCAATGACCTGAACATGCATGAAATCGAGTCAAGGCCAATCCGGGGGCGGGACTGGGAGTACAGATTTTTCATAGATTTTACAGGAAATTTATCGAACAAGGCCGTTCAGAATGCTATCCTAGGTCTCAGGGAAGAAACGAAGAAACTCGTGGTACTTGGAAACTATGTGAGCAGCCGGTAAGGGGGAAGTATATATGAAAAAATACGGTTCCATCTATGTCGGGACGTTCGAGATCAGCATGAAGCTCTATGAAATAGGACGGGGCGGGGCGGTTAAGAACATCGACACGATGAAGAAGAATACAGCGGTCTTTCACGATATCTACCGCCGGCATGAACTTTCCCCGGAGACCGTGGAGGTAATAATAGACACCCTGTCCGATATGCAGGAGACCATGAAGCTCTACAAGGCCGAGTACAAGGTCTACGGCTCCTACTCCCTGGAATCAGCCAAAAATATTCTCTTCGTTTTGGACCAGATCCGCATGCGGCTGGGCATGGATGTAAAAATCCTCAGCAACTCCGAGCAGCGCTTCACGACCTATCAGGTCTTTGCCAATTACCGGGATGATGAGTTTTCTGTTCTCACGAAGAAAAGCGCTATCATGGTGGATGTGGGCGGTTACTCCATGCAGCTCACCCTCTTTGTGGACGGGCGGATTGTGACGACCCAGCACATCCTTCTCGGGGCGGCCGATATCCGGGAGTATGCGAAGCGCCTTTCCGGCAATTCCGACTACCGGGAGCAGATTTACGAGATGCTGCAGAAGGAACTGGAAGCTTTCTCCAATATGTACCTTGTCGGCATTTCTCCCGAGTATCTCATTATCTTAAATGACAATGCCTCCGAAGCTGTGACGAAATATATCGGACCGGTCGCAAACGGCTCCTACCGTACATCGGACTATGTCAAGGGGCTTACAAAGCTCCTTGATGAGAATCACTATGCAGCCGGCAGCAATCTGGCTCCTGATCCGGGAAGGGACCAGTTCTATCTGCCCATATTATTTTTGCTCAATGCGATTTCACGCATCCTGCCTTCCAAATATGTCTGCTTCCCCGGTCTTGATGTGAACGACGGAATAGTATTCAATATGGCGGTCCGGGACCGGCTCGTAAAGCCTGCCCATGACTTCGAAGAGGATGTGATTTCCGCGGCCCGCTTCATCGCACGCCGCTATGGCTCCTATGAGCCCCACCTCAATGTTCTTGATGCCCTGGGCACGGACATCATCGATACGATGAAGAAGCTCTCGGGCCTGACAGCCAGAGACAGGCTTATATACAGGGTGGCGGCCATCCTTCATGACTGCGGCAAGTATGTCTCCCTTTCAAACTCAGGGGAGAATTCCTACCGCATCATCGTAAGCTCTGAGATTTTGGGCCTGACTCATAAGGAGCGGGAGATGGCTGCTTTTGTGGCCCTTTTCAATCGAAAAGACGTATTGCCCTACGAAAATCTGGCCAACGAGTTCACGGAAGAGGAGTACGTACGGATTGTGAAGATTCTGGCCGTGCTCAGGGTCACAAACGCCCTGGACCGGAGCCACAAGCAGAAGTTCAAGAAGGTCCGCATGTCTATCAAGGACGACAAACTCATCATATCCATTTCTTCGGATGACTCCATCTCCCTGGAGAAGAGTCTCTTTGAGAACAAGGCGGATTTCTTCGAGCGGACATTTTCCATCCGGCCCGTCATTCATGAAGTTCATACGAAGTAATTGAGGAGGAATGCAATCATGACAGAAACGGTGTTTACCGATCCCAAATATTATGAAAACCGGGAGCTGTCCTGGCTCAAGTTCAACGTGCGGATTTTAAATGAGGCGAAAGACCGGAAGAATCCCCTGATGGAACGTATGTCCTTCCTTTCCATTACGGCCTCAAATCTGGACGAATTTTTCATGGTCCGGGTCGCATCCTTGAAAGACATGATTCATGCAGGCTATACGAAGAAGGATCTGGCCGGTATGACAGCGAAGGAGCAGCTTGCTGCCATAAGCACGGAGACCCACGACTTCATCGACAAGCAATATCAGACCCTGAATCGGTCTTTGCTTCCCCTTCTCGACAAAGAAGGCATTCGGGTTATCACGGACCATAATGACCTTACGAAGGAAGAGGGGGCCTTTGTCGACAGCTATTTCGAAAAGTATCTCTATCCCGTTGTCACCCCCATGGCGGTTGACGCATCCCGTCCTTTCCCTCTGGTCCTCAATAAGTCTCTGAATATCGCTTCCCTTCTGAAGAAGAAGAAGGGGGTTCCGAATCTGATGAAGGGGCAAAAGAGGGGAGACTCCACCGTATTTGCCACGGTTCAGGTACCGTCTGTCATCCCGCGGATTATTGAAATTCCTTCGGATGAGCCCAACCGGCAGACCTTCATACTGCTGGAGCAGATCATGCTTCGGAATATAGGGGAACTCTATAAGGGCTACGATGTGGTCTGCTCCTATCCTTACCGGGTCATCAGAAACGCGGACCTCGACATCGATGAGGACGACGCGGCCGACCTCCTTGTTGAAATCAAGAAGTCCCTCCACCAGAGAGAGTGGGGCGAGGGCATCCGTCTCGACTACGATACCCATATGGACAAGAAACTGCTTTCCTACCTCATGAAGCAGTTCAATGTGAACGAGTCCTGGATTTATCCGGCTTCAGGGCCATGCGACCTCACATTCTGCATGAAGCTCTACGGACAGGTGGAAGGCAAGAGCCTCTACAAGAAGCCCTGGACTCCCCGGCAGCCCGTCGGTCTCAGGGAGGGCGGGGACATTTTCGCTGAAATCCGGAAGGGTGATATCTTCATGAACCACCCCTACGATTCCTTCGAACCTGTCGTAAACTTCATCCGGGCAGCGGCTGTTGACGAGCATGTCCTCGCCATCAAGCAGACCCTCTACCGGGTATCCGGCAATTCCCCTATCATTGCGGCCTTGCAGAAGGCGGCCGAGAACGGGAAGCAGGTCACGGTTCTCGTGGAGCTTAAGGCCCGCTTTGACGAGGAGAACAATATCCAGTGGGCCCAGAAGCTGGAAAAGTCCGGCTGCCACGTCATCTATGGCCTGGTCGGCCTGAAGACCCACTGCAAGATTGCCCTGGTGGTCCGGGACGAGGAGGACGGCATCCGCCGCTACGTTCACCTGGGTACCGGAAACTACAACGACAAGACCGCGAAAATTTATACAGACTGCGGAATATTTACCTGCAAGGAATCCATAGGTGAGGACGCCACGGCAGTATTTAATATGCTTTCCGGCTATTCCGAGCCGGAGCATTGGAATCACCTGATTCTGGCCCCCATCTGGATGCGTACGAAGTTCTATTCCCTGATTGACCGGGAGATTGCAAATGCCAAGGCCGGAAAGAAGGCTCTGATTGCGGCAAAGATGAACTCCCTTTGTGATCGGGACATGATTGCAAAGCTCTACGAGGCCTCGGCGGCCGGTGTGGAAATCTTCCTTGTGGTCCGGGGTATCTGTTGTCTCCGTACCGGCATTCCCGGTGTCAGTGACCATATCCATGTCGTCTCTATCGTGGGTACCTTCCTTGAGCATGCCCGGATTTTCTACTTCTACGGGGACGGACAGGAGGATGTCTTCATGGGCTCTGCTGACTGGATGCCGAGAAACCTGGACCGCCGGGTGGAGATAGTCTTCCCGGTTCTTGATGATGCCTTAAAATCAAAAGTCCTTCATATCCTCGATGTGCAGCTTTCAGACAATCTCAAGGCCTGCTTCCTTGACTCTGACGGAGAGTATTACCACTTCGACCGGCGGGGAAAGAAGGCTATTGGAAGCCAGCAGACCTTTATGGATGAAGCTGCTGCCCGGGACAAGGACAATCCCGAGAATATCTTTCCCCGGACATTTACTCCGGTCTGGGCAGCTCCCAGGAGAGCAGCGGAACCTGAGGCCTGATATTATTCATAAAAAGACCGGCCCTGCGGGACTTTTCCTGCAGGGCTGTTTTCGGGTACGCGGTTTGATCTGACGCACTGCGTGCTACATCTTGTGGAAGATGCTTGGTTAAATTCCCAGATACTGAAAGTTTTGTGGAAGTTATCAACAAAAAGCACCATATCTTGTGGATAAGTCTTGCATTTTTTTCCGACTGGTGATATATTTAGGCCAAGGTACAGGGACTGTACCCGGACCCAATTTGAAATATGCCACCAAGGAGGGATCAAAGCAGACGCTATGGACACTTACTTTCGGGTAAACACAGTTTCCATGTCTGCCGATTCGAACCTCGATTCCCAGGGACAAACATATTTCAAAAAGTCTCGCAGGAAATCAGGTTCTGATTTCGGCAACATATTCATCTCCGCCTGCGATGAATTAAATCAAAAAACAGGCATCACACACCCAAGCAGGAGTTATGCTCCTGAACTGATGATGGCTTTGCACTGAAGTCACGTCAGCCGGCCTCACCGGGCCGGGAGAGAGCCGGGAAGGTGGCCGCCTTCCTGGCTCACTTTTTTTCAAAAAATAATGTTGACAGACATGGAAGGTCTGTGCTATTATCATCGACGTTGTAAAGAAAGCAGAGTATCCACTCTCACCTGAGCGCTCTAATAGTCATGAAGATGCGACTCAGCGTTTATATGTGAGAACAGGTTCATAGAGATATGTCCTGTTTTGCATTGGAGTGGATGGGTCTTTGTGCCTGTCCATTTTTCATTTTTCGGAGGACAAAACCATTAGCAATAACGATCTTCAGGTAAACGAACAGATCAGGGACCGTGAGGTCCGCCTGATCGGTGCAGACGGTTCCCAGCTCGGCATCATGTCCGCAAGAGACGCCCAGAAGGCAGCGGATGAGGCCGGACTTGATCTTGTGAAGATTTCCCCCAAGGCAGTTCCCCCGGTATGCAAGATTGTCGATTACGGCAAGTACCGGTATGAGCTGGCCCGCAAGGAGAAGGAACAGAAGAAGAAGCAGCATGCTGCGGAACTCAAAGAGATCCGTTTTTCTCCGAATATTGATACAAACGATCTGAATACGAAGACGGCCGCCGCCAGAAAGTTCCTTTCCAAGGGCGACAAGGTCAAGGTCACGCTCCGTTTCAGAGGCCGTGAGATGGCACACATGAAGGAGTCACGTCATATACTTGACGAATTCGCCGAGGCACTCTCGGATATTGCGGTGGTTGAAAAGGCCCCCAAAGTCGAGGGAAGACAGCTTTCACTTGTACTCGGTGTCAAGAAGCAGTGACAGAAAGTCACGAGAAAACAGGAGGATTTAGAAAATGCCGAAAATGAAGACAAAGAGAGCGGCAGCCAAGAGATTCAAGAAGACTGCCAGCGGAATGCTGAAGAGAAACAAAGCTTATAAGAGCCACATCCTCACGAAGAAGACCACGAAGACCAAACGGAACCTTCGTCATGCCACAATGACTGACAAGACAAATGAGGCAAATATGAAGAAGGTTCTTCCCTATCTTTGATTTCTTTTTCGATTGATTTTTTTGGAGGATTTTTGAAATGGCAAGAGTTAAGGGCGGTATGAACGCCAAGAAAAAGCACAACAGAGTTCTGAAGCTCGCCAAGGGCTACAGAGGCGCACGTTCCAAGCAGTATCGTGTTGCAAAGCAGACCGTCATGAAGGCACTTTCCACAGCCTATGCCGGCCGCAAGCAGAAGAAGAGACAGTTCCGGAGACTCTGGATTGCCCGTATCAATGCGGCAGCCCGTATGAATGGTCTTTCCTATTCCAAGTTTATGTATGGCCTGAAGCTGGCTGATATCGACCTGAACCGCAAGGTCCTTTCCGATATGGCTGTTTCCGATCCCGAGGGCTTTGCAGCTCTCTGCGAGACCGCGAAATCCAAGGTCGCTTAAAAATTGTTCATTGACCAGGACCGATTCCTTCCGGTCCATCTGATATCCTTATTAAAGAAATTTCCCCGTGCCACCTCCTTCCGGTACGGGGATTTTTCTCATTCTGCCGATGAGCGTTTTTGCTTCTTTTACAGCAGATTTTATAAAGGATATAACAAATTGCCCGCTTAAATTCGTTTGTTCCCTGTGCTATAGTAAGAAACGGAATTAAGAGGGCTCCTTTGACTTTTCGACATTCGCGGGATATTTGTCTTCCGTGAATAGAAGCGCGGCAGGGGTCTTTTGGAAAAAGAGTTTTTATCAGGAGGCATTTATGGCAGTACTTGTGACAGGCGGGGCCGGCTTCATCGGCAGCCACACGGTAGTAGAGCTTCTGGAGAACGGCTACGATGCCGTCATCCTTGACAACCTTTCGAATGCGAGCGAGAAGGTCATCGACCGGATTGAGGAAATCACCGGGAAGCGGCCGAAATTCTATAAGGGTGACATCCTGGACCGGGCATGTCTGGACCGGATTTTTGAGACGGAGAAGATTGACTCCTGCATTCATTTCGCCGGTCTCAAGGCTGTCGGGGAGTCCGTACAGAAGCCTTGGGAGTATTATGCGAACAATATCGCAGGGACGCTTACCCTTGTCGATGCCATGCGGTCGCACAATGTGAAAAATATAATTTTTTCTTCCTCAGCCACAGTTTACGGAGACCCGGCTGAAATCCCCATCACGGAGAAGTGCCCGAAGGGACAGTGCACGAATCCCTACGGCTGGACCAAGTCCATGCTCGAGCAGATTCTATCCGATATTCAGAAGGCGGACAATGAGTGGAATGTTCTCCTGCTTCGTTATTTCAACCCGATCGGAGCTCATAAGAGCGGCCGCATCGGCGAGAATCCCAACGGCATTCCGAACAACCTCATGCCCTATATCACCCAGGTTGCCGTAGGAAAGCTGGACCATCTGAATGTCTTCGGAAATGACTACGATACGCCGGACGGCACCGGTGTGCGGGACTATATCCATGTAGTCGATCTTGCAAAGGGACATGTCTGCGCACTGAAGAAACTGGAAGAAAAGCCCGGCCTCAAGATTTATAACCTCGGCACCGGACATGGATATTCTGTTCTTGACGTTGTCAAAAACTTCGAAGCTGCTACGGGCGAGAAGATTCCTTATGAAATCAAGCCCCGCCGGGCCGGCGACATTGCCACCTGCTATTGTAATGCGGACCTGGCGAAGAAAGAGATGGGCTGGGAAGCTCAGTACGGCATCAAGGAGATGTGCGAAGACTCCTGGCGCTGGCAGAAGAACAACCCCAACGGATACGATGAGTAAACTTTTTTGAAAAAGTGCTTGCAATACTAATTTGATTCGTGTATAGTATCACATGTTGCGGCGCTGATGCGCTGCGACACGTGGCCCGGTGGTCAAGTGGTTAAGACGCCGCCCTCTCACGGCGGAATCAGGAGTTCGACTCTCCTCCGGGCTAGTCTGCTTGGAAGCTTGTCTTCAGCAGGAATTGTATCTCGTAGTTTATCGGAATCGCATGGAGCTTAAAGCTCTATGCGATTCCGTTGCGTTTTAGGAAAATTTCGGCGTGCCCATGCGGTTTGGCAGCGGACATCGGATTTCCGGAGGGACGTAATGTCAAAGAGAAGCGACTACGAAAAACGGACGGAGGAACTTATTACTCCGATTCTCGACAGGGAGGGCTTTGAGCTTGTCGATGTCGAGTATGTGAAAGAGGGAAGCGAGTACTTCCTCAGGGCCTATATTGAAAAGCCCGGCGGGATTACGATTGATGACTGTGTCCTTGTTTCCCGGGAGATGAATGACATCCTCGACCGGGAAAATTACATATCGGACGCCTACACTTTTGAGGTTTCTTCCCCCGGTCTTACAAGGCCATTCAAGAAGGACCGGGACTTCGAGAGGAATATCGGCAAAGACGTGGATCTTACGACCTACGCTGCCGTGGACGGCGCCAAGGAATTTACGGGAATCCTCAAAGCTTTTGACACTGATACGATTACCCTTTCCTACGGGGACGAGGGAGAGCAGGTCTTCGACCGGAAGAATGTGAATATTGTTCACCCGGCCATCGATTTCTGAGGTTATTTCCGCGGGAGAAAAGAGTGTGTCCCGCTTTTAGCCCTTCCTTTCGGAAAGGTACAAATATAACTGTTTACATTAGTCATACGACATAATAATAAGGAGATGCGAAATGAATTCGGAACTGATCAGCGCACTGGACCAGCTGGAAAAAGAGAAGAACATCAAGAAGGAAGTCATTCTCTCTGCAGTTGAGAAGGCCCTTGTAGATGCTGCAAAGAACAACTACAAGGATGCCGGGGAAGTACGGGCTGTTGTGGACCCTGATACCGGCGATTATCACATCTACCTCATGAAGCGGGTCACGGAGGACGTGAAGAATCAGTTTGCCGAAATCCTTCCCGCCGATGCTCAGGCCATTTCCGGTACCTATGTAGAAGGAGATCTGGTTCCGATTGAGGTTGATTCCCACGAGTTCGGCCGAATCGCCACAGGCGCTGCCCGGAATACCATCATCCAGACCATCCGCACTGAGGAGCGGGAGAATATCCTCCGGGAGTTTGCTGACAAGGAACATACAGTGGTTACCGGTATCGTTCAGCGGAAGAATGCCACAAATGGTACGGTCATGGTAAACCTCGGCTCTGCAGACGGGATCCTTACCGAAAAGGAACAGGTCAAGGGCGAGTCCTACCGGCCCCAGACCAGACTTAAGGTCTATATCATTGAAGCCCGCGCCGGTCAGAAGGGGACGAGAATCCGTGTTTCCCGGACCCATCCCGAACTGGTTCGCGGTCTCTTCGAGCAGGAAGTCGCAGAGATTGCAGACGGCACCGTGGAAATCAAGGCCATTGCCCGGGAAGCCGGGAACCGGACGAAGATGGCAGTCTGGTCCAATGATCCGGACGTTGACCCGGTCGGCGCCTGTGTAGGCATGAACGGAAGCCGTGTCAATGCTGTTGTTGACGAGCTGAACGGGGAGAAAATCGATATCATCAACTGGTCCGATACCCCGGCTTTCCTGATTGAAAACGCTCTGTCTCCGGCCAAGGTCATCTCCGTCATCGCAGATTCAGAAGAGAAGACGGCCAAGGTTGTTGTTCCTGACTTTCAGCTGTCCCTGGCCATCGGCCGTGAGGGACAGAATGCCCGTCTGGCTGCCCGCCTGACCGGTTACAAGATTGACATCAAGTCTGAGACCCAGGCCGTGGAATCCGGCGAGTGGCCGCCCTATGAAGGTGATGAGGAGGAGTACTCCGAAGAAGACGGCTACTACGATGAGAACGGTGAGTATACCGGTGACTATGAGGAAGGTTCTGAAGAGGAATATTCCGAAGAGGGTGCTGATGATTATGAAGAAGCTCCTGCGGATGAGTCTGCCGATATCGATGAGACTTCCGGCGAAGAGTGATGACGGCGGAAGAGAAAGCCTATTCCATGCTCTCCCTGGCCATGAAGGCCGGAGCATTGAAATGCGGCGGCTTCAACTGTGAGGAAGCCATCAAGAAAAGGAAGGCATTTCTGATTGTTGCTGCTGAGGATATGGCAGCGGGCAGTTTCAAGACGCTTAATGATAAGAGCCGGACAGCCGGTATCGAGGTCATCCGCTTCGGTACAAAGGAAGGTCTGGCCAGGGCTGTCGGAAAGGAATATACATCATGCATTGCCGTGTGTGATAAATCCTTTGCTGAAGGGCTCAAAAATAAGATCTGATTTATATGGAGGACGGATATATGGCAAAAATGAGAATCTATGAACTGGCCAAGGAGCTGGGCCTTTCTTCCAAAGATGTGGTCTCCTATCTGAACGGACAGGGGATTGATGCGAAGACCAGTTCCAGCAATATCGAAGACGATGCCATCTCGTCCGTCCGAAAGCATTTCGGCGGAGAAAAGAAGACGGCTCCGGCAGCCGATAAGCCTGCAGTGAAGACTGCTGCTCCGGTAAAGCCTGCGGCTCCTGTCGAAAAGAAGGGGGAAAAGACTGCCCCTGAGAAGAAGGCAGCTCCTGCTGAGGCTCTCCGTTCCGGTGAAGCAAAGCCGGCTGCCCGCCCGGAAGCGGGAAAGACTGTTTCCCATACGGAAGGCAAGGCTCCTGTCAAAAAGGAAGGTCAGCCTCCCCAGAAGAAGAAGTCCACCATTACTGCTGTCTTCAATGCCCAGTATTCTAAGAAGGGTCAGGGCCAGGGAGGTTCCATGGGCGGTCACGGGCAGAGACGTCCCGCCGGAGGCCAGAGACGGCCGGAAGCTGAAGGCAGTCGTTTCAGAAATGACGGCGGAGCTCAGGCCCATCGGGTCATCCGTCCTCGGACAGAGGGGGAACGGCGTATCCGCCCCAGGGGCCTTGACAATGTAAATGAGGAAATCGAAATCCGGCCTGCAGGGGCTGCTACGGCTCCGGCTGTTGACCGGCCGAGTCGGCCCGAGCCGGCCCGGGAGCAGGTCCGGGAGAACACGGCTCCTGCAGCGAAGGCTTCCGAGACAGCTTCCAATACGGAGACTTCCGAGAGTGCTCCCAAGGCAGCACCCAAGGCGGAAGGACCCCGCATGCGGGTTCAGGGCAATATCTTTGCCAATCGGCCCCAGGCAGCTGCTCAGGCTGGTGGAAACCGGAACCGTCGGACTGACCGGCCTGCAGCAGCAGGAAACGGTAAGCCCGGTTTCCGAAAGGGCGCTGAGAGCGGCCGTCCTGCACCTGCTGCAGGAGCCGGCGACAGCAAGAGAGGCGGCCAGGGAGGCTTCGGCAGGAAGGGCCCCCACGGCAAGAAGGCTGAGCATGATGCACTGGGCAGTAAGAAGCAGGAGCGCTTCGTAAACCTCGAGAAGAACGGAGGAAAGAAGAAGCATCATAATCCTGTCAACAAGACCCCTGAGCGCAATAAGGACGAAATCCTGACCATCCAGATCCCTGAGCATATTACAATCAAGGACCTGGCCGAGAAGATGATGATCAAGCCGGCCGATGTGGTCAAGGACCTCTTCATGCATGGCAAGATGGTTACCCTGAACTCCGATCTCACTTATGACGAGGCAGAGGAAATTGCCCTGAACTATAACTGCATCACAGAGCAGGAGGAGAAGGAAGACGTCATCGCCGAACTCCTGAAGGAGGACGAGGAAGCAGAGAACGAGGACAATATGGTTCCCCGGCCGCCCGTTGTCTGCGTCATGGGCCATGTCGACCATGGTAAAACTTCCCTCCTTGATGCCATCCGGGATACGAAGGTCACGGACCGTGAGGCCGGCGGCATTACCCAGAAGATCGGTGCATACGTTGTAAACGTCAAGGACCGGAAGATTACCTTCCTGGATACGCCCGGTCACGAGGCTTTTACGGCCATGCGTATGCGGGGCGCCAACTCCACGGATATTGCCATCCTGGTAGTTGCAGCGGACGACGGCGTCATGCCCCAGACCGTTGAGGCCATCAACCACGCCAAGGCTGCAGGCGTCGAAATCATCGTCGCCGTAAATAAGATTGATAAGCCCTCTGCCAACGTAGAACGCGTCAAGCAGGAGCTTTCCGAATATGAACTTATCCCCGAGGACTGGGGCGGCAGCACGATTTTTGTACCGGTTTCCGCCCACACTCATGAGGGTATTGACGACCTTCTTGACATGATCCTGTTGACCGCGGATGTCATGGAACTGAAGGCTGATCCCAAGCGAAATGCAAGAGGCGTTGTCATCGAGGCCGAGCTCGACAAGGGCCGCGGCGCAGTTGCCACCGTCCTTGTTCAGAAGGGTACCCTTCATGTCGGCGACCCTGTGGCTGCAGGAAGCTGCTATGGCAAAGTTCGGGCTATGCTGGACGAAAACGGCAAACATGTGAAGAAGGCCGGTCCTTCGACCCCTGTCGAAATTCTCGGTCTTTCCGATGTGCCGAACGCCGGTGAAATCTTCATGTCCTTCGACTCTGAGAAGGAAGCCCATTCCTTTGCTGATACATTTGTATCAGAGGGAAAGAAGTCCCTAATCGAAGAGACCCGGTCGAGAATGTCCTTAGACGACCTCTTCTCAAAGATTCAGGAAGGAAGTGTCAAGGAACTTGACATCGTCGTCAAGGCAGATGTACAGGGTTCGGTCGAGGCCGTTCGGCAGTCGCTCGAAAAGCTCTCAAACGACGAGGTCGTTGTCAAGGTCATCCACGGCGGCGTCGGTGCCATCAACGAGTCCGATGTCACTCTGGCTGCTGCTTCAAATGCTGTCATTATCGGCTTCAACGTCCGTCCGGACGCTGTTGCCAAGCAGATCGCAGAGAGGGAAGGCGTTGACCTCCGTCTTTATGACGTCATCTACAATGCTATTGCGGATGTCGAGGATGCCATGAAGGGAATGCTCGAGCCTGTCTACGAGGAAAAGGTTATCGGCCATGCGGAAGTACGGCAGATTTTCAAGTCCTCCGATGTCGGCAATATCGCAGGCTCCATCGTCACGGACGGTACCATCGAGCGCGACTGCAGTGCCCGTATTACCCGGGGCAAGGACCAGATTTTCGAAGGCAAAGTTGCTTCCCTCAAGCGTTTCAAGGATGATGTCAAGGAAGTCAAGACCGGTTTCGAATGCGGTATTGTCTTTGAGGGCTTCAGCGACCTCTTAGAGGGCGATGTCATCGAGGCCTACAAGATGGTCGAGGTCCCCAGAAGCTGATTTATCATTCATGACAAATATAAAGCCCGGACATTTCCGGGCTTTTTGCAGACAGGACCGATGCCAGGAAAGAACGGAACTTGTTCCTGAAGGAAAATTACCATGCGAAAAAACAGTAACAAATCGGCGAAAATCAATGAGGACGTCTTCCGGACCCTGTCCCTGATTCTTCATGACGAGGTCAAGGATCCCAGAATTGATCCCATGCGGGTCTCCGTCATCTCCTGTGACGTAGCTACAGATCTCAAGACCGCCAAGGTCTATATCAGTGTCCTCGGAGATGAGGCGGAGCAGAAGAATGTTCTGGCCGGCCTCAAGTCCTCCGGAGGCTTTATCCGCCATGAACTGGCCCGGAGGCTCAACCTCCGGAATACGCCGGAACTCAACTTTATTTTGGACCAGTCCATAGCTTATGGGGTGAAGATGTCGAAGATGATTGACGACCTCGTCGAGAAGGAAGGGCTGGATGACAAGGTGTCAGAGTCTTCAGAGGAAGAATCAGAAGGCGAAGAGTGAAATTCTGCTGTGCTTATATAAAACTATAATTGAAACAACAGCAACAAGGGGATGCAAGAGGTTTTCGGAGGTAGCACTGTGATCCGACTGGACGACGTACTGAAAGGCGTGAAGACTGTAGCGATTGGCGGCCATGTGCGGCCGGATGGGGACTGCGTGGGATCAGTCCTTTCCATGCTGAACTACATTGAGGACAATTTTCCTGAGATTGAGGCAAAGGCCTATCTCGAGCCAATTCCCCATATCTTCGAATTCCTGAAGCGGTCGGATGAACTCCTTGAGCCTTCGGAATCGAATGAGGCCGTCGACCTTTTCATCTGTCTCGATTGCTCGGACACGAAGCGGCTGGGACCTTCGGGCACCCGCTTTACTGCGGCGAAGAAGACCCTCTGCGTTGACCACCATCTTTCGAACGACGCCTTTGCAGACGAGAACTACATTATTCCTGACTATTCCTCGACCTGCGAGCTTGTATACAATCTGATTATGGAGATGGGGCCGGAGCGGATCACGAAGGAAATCGCGGAGTGTCTCTACACAGGTATCATACACGATACCGGTGTCTTCCGCTTTGACTGCACTTGTCTCTCTACCATGGAGGCTGCCGGCCATCTCATGGAAAAGGGCATCGACTTCGGACGGATCATAGACGAGACCTTCTATCAGAAGACCTTCAATCAAAACCGGGTGACGGGGCGGGCCCTTCAGAAGGCGAAACTCTACTCCGGCGGCCGCATCATCGCGTCCTTCATCACGGCGGAAGAGATGAAGGAGTTTAATGTATTGCCCAAGCACTTGGACGGTATTGTTTCTGCCCTCCGGGATACAAAGGGGGCTCTGGCCGCTATCTTCCTCTATGAGCTCGAACCGGGCCATTTCAAGGTGTCTACCCGGGCCACGGCCGACATCAACCTCGCCGACCTGGCCAAGTCCCACGGGGGCGGCGGCCATGCCAAGGCAGCCGGCTTCGAAATTGACGGGGACGCGGAAGAGGGGATTGAAACAATAGTTAAAGAGATTGAACCCCTGTTTGACGTCTTGAACTGACTTCCTGCAGCTTTCAGGCGTGGCTTTCTGCAGGATATTTTTCGTGATTTCTGCAGAATTGGGAATGGTTTTCTATGAGTGAGATCCGGAGCGGAGCGATTATTATAAATAAGGAATCCGGCTGGACCTCCTTTGATGTCTGCGGGAAGCTGCGGCATATTCTTCATACGAAGAGTGTCGGCCATACCGGAACCCTTGACCCCAATGCCACCGGGGTTCTGGTGGTTCTCTTCGGGAAGGCCACGAAAGCGGCCTCCCTTTTCACGTCTCATACCATCAAGCGCTACACCGGGGAGATGATTCTCGGAAAGGTGACGGATACCCAGGATATCACGGGAACGGTTCTTTTCGAGCGCCCTGTCTCCGTCACGCGGGAGGACCTGGAAAAGGCCTGCCTTCGCTTTGTCGGTGAGATTCAGCAGGTTCCTCCCATGTATTCGGCGAAAAAGATTCACGGGAAGAAGCTCTATGAGTATGCCCGGGAAGGGAAGATAATAGAGCGAAAGCCTGAGACTGTCACAATTGTCTCCATAGAAATCAAAGAGTTTTCCGGAGAGGGCGCGGTCCTTGCCGTCACCTGTTCCGCCGGGACTTATATAAGGACCCTGATGAATGACATTGGAGAGGCGCTGGGCTGCGGGGCGTGCATGGGGGCCCTCCGGCGGGATGCCGTAGGCGGCTCTGAACTTTTAAATGCCCATACTGTTTCTGAAATTGAAACATTAGCTGCAGAGGGCCGTCTTGATGAAATCATCACGCCGGTAGACATGATCTTTTCCCATAAGCCGGCCTTCCTGGTGGCTCCTGACTATACAAAAGCAGCAGTCAACGGGGCCCGGCTGCCGATAGCCTGTCTAAAACAGCGGCCTCTGACGGAAGCAGAGAAGCGGGAAAGGACAGACCTGGGTCTTCCTGCAGAAGAAGGAGACAAGACGGATTACCTGACGGATCCCGATTCCCCCTCCGTGCGGATATATCTTGCGGACGGCCGGTTTGTAGGCCTATTTAAAACAGATGGAAAAGAAGTTTCCGTGCAGAAGATGTTTCTGGAGACAGAATAGGCGGAAATTTTCATACAGATGTATTTTTTGCGGCAGAACAGTCTGAGGCAATACAGGCGTGTGGAGCCGATTCCATACTGGGGTTTATATTATTCATAAATGAAAATTCTGAAGGACAAAACTGAACTTGGCATTCTGAACGGCCCCGTGGCACTGACAGTGGGAAAGTTCGACTGCATCCATAGGGGGCATGACAGGATACTCAAAAAGCTTTCCGACAAGAGGGAGAAAGGTTTTATTTCGCTTGTCTTTACATTTTCGAAATCCCCGCGGCTGCTCTTAAATGCCGGCCGGGAGGACGATTTTCACGGACGGAATCTCATTACAAATGCCGAGAGGGCGGAGCTCCTTGCCGAAAAGGGAATAGACATTCTCTATGAGCGGCCCTTTGATGAAGAATTCATGCATATGCCAGCAGAGGACTTCGTGCGGATATTGTCTTCAGACTTTCATATGAAGTATATCTGCGTGACTGAAGATTTTCACTTCGGCTACGGAAACGCCGGTGACTGCAGTCTGCTTCAGAAAATGGCACCGGAACTGGGATTTGAAGTTGAGGTTATTCCGCTATTAAAAGATGCCGTCGGGACCATCATTTCTTCCTCTCTGATTCGCAGCGAGCTCAAGGAAGGTCATATCGCAGCAGTTAATGAAATGCTCGGATACGAGTACTTCATTCACGGGAAAATTGTCCACGGGGAAGGAATGGGCAAACGGCGTCTTTCTTATGCCACCATCAATATGCTGCCGCCGGACGCCAAGCTGCTGCCGAAAATCGGAGTATATGTGACAAGGATTCAGATGAACGGGCGGGAATTCTTCGGTATGACAGATGTAGGCGTGAAGCCCACCGTGGAGCTAAAAGAGCGGCGGCTCGGGGTTGAAACCCATATTTTTGACTTCGACGGGGACGTCTATTATGAAGAAGCCAAGGTTTCCTTCCTGTCCTTCATGCGGGATGAGCAGAAGTTCAAAGACTTATCCTCTCTGCAGGGCCAGCTGGACCATGACGATGCGGCAGCCCGGGCTTTTATTTCCTCCTACAAAGGACCGGGGGCATGAGAGGACTTTACCGGTTACAGATTACAAATTTATTACAATATATTGACTTATAGTAATTATTCTGTTACTATCTTTTCCGCGTGAAGAATATTCCCTTGCGGAGGTTTTTATGATCAATTGCAGACGGCGTGTCACTCGGGCATTTGTCGTGGGCACGCTGCTTTTTATTGTTACATTTACCGCCTTTGACGGCCATACGGAAGTAGTGGCGGCAACTCAGACGAAGATTTCGTCTTCCGGGCTTACAGCCGGAGCTTCTTCGAAGACAGCTGTCCGGCTTAATTCGAACAAGACCAAGCGGACAGCCGGGGCCACATCCCTGACTTCTGTCCGTCTCAGTGACTATAATGCAACAGGCACTCCTTCATCTGCTTCTTCAGCGGTTACTGTGACCGGGGCTTTTGATCCTTCGGCCTACGGCTATTCGAATCTAGGTATTGTACGGGTCTCGGAAGGAAATGTGAATATCCGAAAGGCTGCCGATGCTTCGGCTTCCATCGTCGGCAAGGCTTCCGACGGAGATGCCGTCGAGATTACAGGCCAGGAGGGTGATTTTTATGCCATCACTTCCGGCCAGGTGACAGGTTATATCAAGTCTGACTATGTTCTTACAGGTTCGGATGCCCTTTCTGCAGCCGCTGACTCTGTAGAGACCATAGCAACTGTGACCGGAGACGGAGTCAATGTCCGCGAAGGTGCCTCGACTGACTCGGAGATTCTCGGCAACGTGGCGAAGGAAACTTCCCTCGGCTATCTGGGAGAAGAAGGCACTTTCATCAAGGTCGACTTCGCCGGCCAGGACGGCTATATCTCATCCGATTTTGTCACAGTTTCTGACACACTTCCTACAGCATCTACACTTTCAGAAATCCGCTACGGCAGCGGTGTTTCCGATGTCCGGGTCGACCTTGTGAACTATGCCCTGCAGTTTGTCGGCAACCGATACCGCTGGGGCGGTACTTCCCTTACAAATGGCGTCGACTGCTCCGGCTTTACGATGCAGATTTATGCCAAGTACGGGATTTCCCTTCCTCATTATTCTGGTTCCCAGGCCCAGTACGGGCATGCAGTTTCTCTTTCCGAAGCCAAGCCCGGAGACCTCGTATTCTACGGAAAACGGCGCATTCATCATGTGGCCATCTATATTGGAAACGGACAGATTGTCCATGCGGCTTCCCGCCGGTCTGGAATCAAGATTTCGAATGTGAACTATTCGACTCCCTGCAAGATTGTCAGCATTCTCGATTGAGCGGATTGCACTCCCTCAGATCAGGCTTGAAAACGCCGCCTGAGGGATATGAGTTTTTGTTTGTTACATGGAAAATCCTTTACAGAAAGGATTTTCTATGATAAAATTCTTCTTCGGTTGTGCCGTTTGAATATTTGAACGGATGACCGATATCATCCCACAGCCCAGTGGTACGGACACTCCGACCGGCTGCCGCGCTGCAGGGAAAGCATTATTATTTTTACGGAGGTTTTTCCAAATGATCACAAAAGAAAAGAAACAGGAAATCATGAAGGAGTATGCGCGTACAGAGGGAGACACCGGTTCACCCGAGGTACAGATTGCCGTTCTTACGGAGCGCATCGCTGAGCTCACCGAGCACCTGAAGGAGAATCCCAAGGATCATCATTCCCGCAGAGGCCTTCTGAAGATGGTCGGCCGCCGCAGAAACCTTCTTGCTTACCTGAAGAGCAAGGATATCGAGCGGTATCGTGCCCTGATTGAGAAGCTGGGTCTTAGAAAGTAATTTCATCCGGCAGGAGAGAGCGGAATCTTTTCCGCTCTTTTTCCGTTTTATAAAAGGGGTTTTTAGCGGAAGGTTTTCCGCAGATGGATTTCGTTTCCGATTAGGGTGCTTCCCCTCTTCGGAAACAGGGGTTAAGAAGAAAAGAAGAAGAACGGAGAAAGAAATGGAAGCGAAGAAATTTGAAATGGACCTGGCCGGGCGGAAACTTTCGGTTGAGGTCGGCAAGGTAGCCAAGCAGGCGAACGGAGCCGTATTCATCCAGTACGGAGATACGACCGTTCTTTCCACGGCGACAGCCTCGGACAAGCCCCGGGAAGGTGTAGACTTCTTCCCCCTGTCCGTGGATTTTGAGGAGAAGATGTATTCCGTCGGAAAGATGCCCGGCGGCTTCAATAAGCGTGAAGGCAAGGCATCTGAGAATGCAGTCCTTACAAGCCGTGTTATTGACCGTCCCATGCGGCCTCTTTTCCCTAAGGATTATCGCAATGACGTGACTCTGGACAATCTCGTTATGTCCGTAGACCCTGCCTGCCGGCCCGAGCTTGTTGCCATGCTGGGAAGCGCCATTGCCACGACGATTTCCGACATTCCTTTTGACGGCCCCGTAGCTATGACCCAGGTGGGTCTCATCAATGGTGAATTTGTCATCAACCCTTCCCAGGAGCAGTGGGACAAGGGCGACCTCAAGCTTACTGTTGCTTCAACAAGAGCCAAGGTCATCATGATTGAGGCCGGAGCCAATGAAATCTCCGATGATGACATGATTTCCGCTATTTACAAGGCGCATGATGTAAACGGTGAAATTATCCGTTTCGTTGATACAATTGTAGAAGCATGCGGAAAGCCCAAGCATGAGTATGAGCACCACATTATTCCAGATGAACTGAACCAGGCCATGTATACGGAAGTACCTTCCGAAGAGATGGAGAAGGCTGTTTTCACGGATGATAAGCAGACGAGAGAGGCCAATATCCGCGAAATCACGGACCGTCTGGCAGAGAAGTTCGCAGGAAACGATGAGTGGCTTGCCCTTCTTCCTGATGCCGTATATGCTTATCAGAAGAAGACGGTTCGGAAGATGATCTTAAAAGACGGCAAGCGGCCCGACGGCCGGGCTATGGACCAGATCCGTCCTCTTTCTGCTGAAGTCGACCTTATTCCCCGGGTTCACGGGTCTGCTATGTTTACCCGCGGCCAGACACAGATCTGCGATGTAGTCACTCTGGCTCCCCTTTCCGAGGCCCAGCGTGTTGAGGGTCTCGACCCCAATATTACGGAGAAACGCTATATTCACCAGTACAATTTCCCTTCGTACTCCGTTGGCGAGACAAAGCCTTCGAGAGGGCCCGGACGCCGGGAAATCGGGCATGGAGCCCTTGCTGAGCGTGCCCTGCTTCCTGTACTGCCTACACCGGAAGAGTTCCCTTACTCCATCCGGGCCGTATCCGAGACATTCGAGTCAAACGGTTCTACCTCTATGGCTTCCACCTGTGCTTCCTGCATGTCCCTGATGGCAGCCGGCGTTCCCATTAAGGAAATGGTGGCCGGCATCTCCTGCGGTCTTGTCACGGGCGAGACGGATGACGATTACCAGATTCTGACAGATATCCAGGGCCTTGAGGACTTCTTCGGCGACATGGACTTCAAGGTCACCGGTACCCACACAGGTATTACGGCCATCCAGATGGATATCAAGATTCACGGCCTGACCCGTCCTATCGTGGAGGGGGCTATCCGCCGGGCTCATGAGGCCAGAAACTTCATCATGGATACCTGCATGAGTAAGGCCATTGCAGAACCCAGAAAAGAAGTCGGCAAGTACGCTCCCAAGATTGTTCAGATTCAGATTGATCCTGAGAAGATCGGTGATGTTGTCGGTCAGAGGGGCAAGACCATCAATGAGATTATTGCCCGCACCGGCTGTTCCATCGACATTCACGAAGAGGGCGCTGTCGATATCTGCGGTACTGACAAGGCCGGCATGGACAAGGCCATCGAGTACATCAAGATTATCACGACCGACTTCGAAAAGGGACAGATTTTCACCGGCAAGGTAGTTTCCATCAAGGAATTCGGCGCCTTTATCGAGTTTGCTCCCGGCAAGGAAGGCCTTGTCCACATCTCAAAGATTGCAAATGAGCGTATTGACGCTGTAGAGGACGTTCTGACTCTCGGCGATACCGTGAAGGTTGTCTGCCTGGGTAAGGACCGCATGGGAAGAGTATCATTCTCTATGAAGGATTGTCCTCAGGACTAATAATTTTTATATGAAAAAGATTATTGTAATCGGCGGCGGCGCTGCCGGCATGATGGCGGCATGGTCTGCAGCCTCTGCCGGCAGCGCCGTCTGCTTACTGGAGAAAAACGAAAAGCTGGGGAAGAAAATCTACATCACAGGCAAGGGCCGCTGCAATTTCACGAATGCGGCTCCGATGGAAGAATACCAGTCAGCTGTGAAGAAGAATCCCCGCTTCCTGCACTCTGCATTTGCAGCCTTTTCGAATACAGATATGATGGCTTTCGTCGAAGAGAACGGGGTGCCGGTCAAAGTGGAGCGGGGCAACCGGGCCTTCCCGGTTTCCGACCATGCCTCGGATATCACAAAGGCCCTTTCCCACGCCATGAAGGAAGCCGGAGTGGAAGTGCGCCTGCATACGGAGGCGGACAGCCTGCTTTTGTCTGACAATCATTTGTCAGGAGTCCGCCTGAAGGACGGGACGGAGATTGCTTGTGATGCCGTAATCATTGCTACCGGAGGCCTTTCCTATCCGACAACCGGCTCGACGGGAGACGGCTACCGCTTTGCAAAAGAGGCTGGCCTTCGCCTTGTTCCCCGTCACCCTTCCCTGGTGCCCATGGAGACGGAAGAGCAGTATACAAAGGACCTTCAGGGCCTGGCTCTTAAGAATGTGAAACTGTCGATCTATTCGGCTTCAAAAAAGAAGCCTGTTTTCTCCGAGTTTGGAGAGATGCTTTTCACCCATTTCGGAGTCAGCGGGCCTTTGGTTCTGACGGCTTCCACGGAGGTCTATCCTTACCTTCAGAAGGAGGGAAGTCTCCGGGCAGCAATAGATTTAAAACCGGCCCTCTCCGAAGATGAGCTCCGGGACCGGGTCCTGAGAGAAATAAACGCGGCTCCGAAGAAGGAATATAAAAGTCTGCTCCGGAGCCTTTTGCCCGGGAAAATGGCAGATGTTTTCGGAACAGTTTCAAATATTCCGGAAGATAAGACAATTTCCGACATCACGAAGGGAGAGAGGGCAGGCCTCATCAGCCTGCTAAAGGCCTTTCCCTTTACCATTACAGGGTACCGGGACTATAAAGAGGCTGTTATCACCAGTGGGGGCGTGGACTGCCGGGAAATAAATCCCTCCACCATGGAGGCGAAGAATGTTTCGGGCCTCTACTTTGCGGGAGAGGTCATCGACTGTGATGCGGTTACGGGCGGCTATAACCTGCAGATTGCCTGGTCGACCGGATATCTGGCCGGAAAGTCGTCTGCGGAAGAAAGGCAGAAAACGTGAAAACGCCCAATTCCTGTCCAAGAGATGTTTCGCGTTTTTTTTCGCCGAACAAATGATGTGAGAGAATAAAGGAGATTTTATGGGAAAGCAGATTGCGATTGACGGGCCCGCAGGGGCCGGAAAGAGCACGATCGCGAAGAGATTGTCAGCCGAAAAGGGCTTTATCTATGTGGATACCGGGGCCATGTACCGGGCTGTGGCACTGTACTTCATCAAAAGCGGAAAGGATTTTCATGATGAGGCGGTCGTGGAAAAGAGCCTGCCGGATATTAATATAGAGCTTAAATATGTGGACGGGAGCCAGCGGGTCCTCCTGAACGGTGAGGATGTCTCGACACAAATCCGGAAAGAAGAGGTGGGGAACGCAGCTTCGGTTACATCGGTCTATCCTCCGGTCCGCAGTTACCTTACCGCCCTGCAGAAAAAACTTGCTGAAGAAAATAATGTAGTCATGGATGGGCGGGATATAGGTACCGTGGTCCTTCCCCGGGCCCAGGCGAAGATCTACCTTACGGCTTCCGTTGAAACCCGGGCCAGGCGGCGCTTCGATGAGCTTACAGCAAAGGGGGAGATGCCGGTCCTTTCAGAAATCGAAGACGACATCCGGGACAGGGACTACCGGGACATGCACCGGGAGACGGCTCCCCTGAAGCAGGCGGATGATGCGGTTCTTCTCGATTCCTCGAATCTGACCATCGAAGAGGTGGTGGCAGAGATGAAGAAAATCTGTGCAGAGAAGGGTGTCTGAATTTTTTCGGAAAGCTATTTAAAAAATAAAAAAAGAAACAGTTCATCCTGTAGGAGAAATTGCATGGAAACTGCTGAAGCAGAAAAAGAAGAAGCAAAGGAACGGGTTTGGAAGAGCCCGGACGGAAGAGAGATTCGGGTGGCGGGTTCTGCCGGTTTCTGCTTCGGTGTGAAGCGGGCCGTGGACGGCCTCTCAGACCTTGCTGCGAAGGCAGACGGTCCGGTCTACACATATGGTCCGATTATTCATAATGAAACCGTGGTAAAAGACTTTGAGAAACAGGGAGTGGCCCTCTACGATGAAAAGACGCCGCTTTCATGCCTTTCGAAAGGTACCATGGTTCTGCGCTCCCACGGGGTCAGCCGGCAGGTCGTAACTGAGCTCGAAGAGACAGGATTTCAGATTTGTGATGCCACCTGCCCGTTTGTGGGGAAGATTCACCGGACCGTGGAGCAGTATTCCAAAGACGGGTACTATATTATCATTCTCGGTGACCCCAGGCATCCGGAAGTGGAGGGAATCACGGGCTGGGTCGTCGGAGACAGGTACAAGGTCATTTCAACAGAAGATGAGGCAGAGGCCCTTTCCCTGCCGCCGGAGACAAAAGTCTGTGTAGTTTCCCAGACCACATTCCGGTTCGACAAATTTGAGAAATTGGTTGAAATGATTGAACAAAAAGGGTATGATACTTATGCTCAAAATACGATATGCAATGCTACTGAACTGCGGCAGAGGGAAGCAGCAGAGCTTAGCGCATGGGCAGATGTAATGCTGGTAATTGGCGGTAAGAACAGTTCAAACAGCCGCAAGCTGTTTGACATATGCAGAGAAGCCTGCAAGCAGACTTACTTTCTGCAGACGGCGGAGGAGCTTTTTCTCCCTGACCTTCATTCCATTCAACACATCGGTATTACAGCGGGTGCGTCTACCCCGGAAAAAATTATCGAGGAGGTTTTTCAGAAATGTCAGAAATGAGTTTCGAACAAATGCTAGACGAGTCTTTCAAAACCATCAAGAATGGAGAAGTGGTCAAGGGTACTGTTATTTCCGTCAAGCCTGAGGAAATCATCCTGAACATCGGCTACAAGTCCGATGGTATCATCACGAGAAATGAATATTCTGCCGATTCAAATCTCGACCTGACTACAGTAGTTAAGGAAGGCGATGAGATGGAGGCCAAGGTCGTTAAGGTTAGCGACAGCGAAGGCCAGGTCATCCTTTCCTATCGGCGTCTTGCCCAGGAGAAGGGCAATCAGAGACTGCAGGAAGCTTTCGAGAACGACGAAGTCCTGACAGGAAAGATTGTTCAGGTTCTGAAGGGCGGCCTTTCCGCAGAAGTCGACGGAGCCCGGGTATTCATCCCCGCTTCTCTGATTTCCGACGGTTATGTCAAGGATCTGACCCAGTTCAAGGGTCAGGATGTTGAATTCAAGATTATCGAGTTCGAGCCTCGGAAACGCAGGGTCATCGGTGACCGTAAGTCCCTGATTGTTGCCGAGAAGAAGGCAAAGCAGGATGAGCTTCTTTCCACCCTGAAAGTTGGCGATGTCATCGAGGGAACGGTCAAGAACGTGACGAATTTCGGTGCATTCGTAGATCTCGGCGGAATCGACGGGCTTCTTCATATTTCTGAGATGTCTTGGGGCCGGGTTGAGAATCCTGCGAAGATTTTCCATGAAGGTGACACAGTCAAGGTCTTCATCAAGGAAATCAAGGATTCGAAGATTGCCCTTTCACGCAAGTTCCCCGATGAGAACCCCTGGAACGACGCAGCTGAGAAGTTCGCAGTCGGCAATATCGTTAAGGGCAAGGTTGCCCGTATGGCTGACTTCGGTGCTTTCATCGAGCTGGCTCCCGGAATCGACGGACTTCTTCATGTATCCCAGATCTCCAAGGAACACATCGACAAGCCTTCAGACGTTCTTTCCATCGGACAGGAAGTTGAGGCCCGCGTCGTAGAGCTTCGTGAGAACGAGCACAAGATTTCCCTTTCCCTCAAGGCTCTTAACCGTCCTGAGGATGAGAAGCAGGAAGACGGTGACTATGCTGATGTAGATGTCGCTGCCGAGGCTTCCAAGGAAGACGCTGCCGAGTGATGCAGTGATTGTTTCTGTCGGAGAAATCACTTCGATGAAAAATCTAGCCTGATTTGAAAGATATTATAGGAGCGTCCGTTTATTCGTGCGCTCCTTTATCTTTCCTTATTTCCTGCAGATATTCTTTTTCTTTCACTCACAAAGGGGGAGAAGAAATGGATCATTATGAAGAGTTCAAGGCCGAAATTCTAAAGATGACGAAGATTGATCTGTCGTCATACAAGGAAAAGCAGATGAAGCGACGGATTGAGTCCCTCGTAACGAAGCGGAATCTGACGACATTTGCTGATTATCTGAAGCTCCTGAAGACGGATACCGAGGCCTTCAACGAATTCATCAATTTCATGACCATCAACGTGTCCGAATTCTACCGGAATCCGGACCAGTGGAAACTTCTGACCGAGACCTTCATTCCTGAGCTCATGCAGAAGAGCGGGAATCGCCTGAAAATCTGGTCGGCGGCCTGCTCTACAGGAGATGAACCCTATTCGCTTGTCATGGCTCTGTCGGGGCTCATGCCTCTCCGGGATATCCATATCTATGCCACTGACATTGACAAGACCGTCATCGGCAAGGCAAAGGTAGGCCTGTACAATGATAAGTCCATAGTCAGCGTGCCGGATGAGTACAAGAAGAAGTACTTCACCAAGGTCGGCGAGTCCTACCGCATTTCGGATGAGATCAAGAAGCAGGTGGAGTTTCACGAGGGGAACCTTCTCAGGGATGCCTATCCCAAGGACTGCGACCTGATTGTCTGCCGGAATGTCCTCATCTACTTCACCGAGGAGGCCAAGCATGACGTCTATGTGAAATTCCAGCAGGCTTTGAAGCCGGATGGAATCCTCTTTATCGGCTCCACGGAGCAGGTCATGGACTATAAGGAAATCGGCTTCAAACGGCGGACCTCCTTCTTCTACCAGAGGGATGATTCGTCAAAGACAATCTGAGTCCGTTTTTGGAAGGGACGGCCCGGATATTTCGTGAGAAACAGGTCATGTGAAGAGTGACCCGTATTATGAAGATGTAAAAAGACTCTGTTGGGACATGTTCCCGACAGAGTCTTTTTTTGAAGACATTAAGAAAAGGACTGCAGTGCAGGTGATAATCAAAGAAGGCAGATGATGTGATTTTTAGATCAGCAGAGCCCCTTCATAATGCAGGAAACAAGCAGCGAGACGTAGGATGAGAGCCAAGCTTCGTCGACATTTTCAGTCTCCTTTTTTAGAAAGTATTCCTGGCTTTCAAAGGTATCCCGATAGGGGCGCTCTCCCTCAGGGAGGTTTTTGGAGGGAAGGAGCCAGAAGAATCCTTCTTCTTCAGCATAGCAGTCGGCCATACGGGCTTTTCGGACGGCACTTTTCGGAAGAGCAGAAGCGAGGGCCTTCGGAATGACCTTCTCTTCCGAGATGAGATAGGCATAGGCTTTGGGATTACCGAAGAAGTATTTTTTCTTTCCTGTCTCCGGCCGGATGCTGCCCTGAATTTTTTCATCCCGGAAGGCAAAGAATGCGTTTTTCGATACTAATGTAAAACCCGTGGGTGTACGGATTCCGCTCCTTCCGGCAAAGGTCAGAGTCCCGTCCTTCTCCAGGACAATCCGTTCAACGCAAATATCCGCATCCAACAGTCTTTCAAGTTCCAATATCGAAAGGACCGGGAACATGTCAGCTACGTCCTCTTCATTGTGGAGAAGGACGTTTTTTTCCTTTTCAGGGTCATTGTCAATTGTGTATTCCTGCCAGACCCTGATGAGGTCACCTCCGGAATATGTATCTTCCCGAAAGACGCCGAAAAACTGCTCGATGGACTTTAATTTTCTGCTCTTCATAGGGAATACCGGGGTGATTTTCCGGGTTTCGCGGTATAAATCAATGGATTTCGTTACCGTAAAAATCATGTCGGCTGCTGAAGCCCGCTTCTGAATGAAAGGAATGTCAAAAGCTTCCCCGTTAAAGGAAATGAGGGTTTCATACAGTCCGGCTTCATCGATGAAGGCCCGAAGGACAGCAGCCTCATCGGATGCGTCTTCGGCAAAATACTGGGTGACCGTATACTCATCAGATCCGGTCAGGGCAGCTGTCCCGACGAGGTAAATTTGGCTGTGCGCCGGGGAGAAGCCGGTGGTCTCAATATCGAAAAGGAGGGCGTCCTCCATATATGGCTTCAGAAAGGAAAAGGCTGTGTCGATTTTATGAACTGTTCGAAGTGTTTTCATTATTTCGGGTACGGGAGAAAAGCCTCCGAGGCGGAATAGAAGAGGCCTTTACATTAGTCATTTGTATTTGAAGAAGAACAAAAAATAAACAAAAAAAGGTCACTGTCGGGGAACAAAATTGTAAATAGTGTTATAATTTACAAGGTATGGTCAGGGGCAGATTGCGCCTACACACGCGATTTCCTCATAAAAATACACCATATCCGAGAAAATATAAAGGAGGTAGGCTATCAGATGAGCCAGAAGACTTTTCAAGGCGGCGTTCATCCCTATGAAGGCAAAGAGCTTTCAAAGGACAAGCCGGTGAAAGACTTAAGACCCGCCGGAGAATATGTATTCCCCGTGTCCCAGCACATCGGCGCCCCGGCATCCCCGGTCGTTGCCGTTGGCGACAGCGTCTTAAGAGGCCAGAAGATTGCAGAGGCCGGCGGTTTCGTTTCCGCCCCTGTGTATTCTTCCGTATCCGGTACCGTCAAAAAGATTGAACCCAGACTTTCTGCAACGGGGTCAATGGTCAATTCTATCGTCATCGAAAGCGATGACAAATTCCTCGATGTGGGATTCCATGAAGAGGCGGATCCCCTTTCCCTCCCCAAGGAGACCATCATCGGAAAGATAAAGGATGCCGGTGTTGTTGGTATGGGCGGAGCCGGATTCCCGACCCACGTCAAGCTGTCCCCCAAGGAACCGGACAAGATTGACTACATCATCGCAAACTGCGCTGAGTGTGAGCCCTACCTGACCAGCGATTATCGGACCATGAAAGAGAACCCGGACAAGCTGATCCTCGGCATGAAGATTATCCTGTCCCTTTTCCCCCATGCTCAGGGTGTTTTCGCTATCGAGAACAACAAGATGGACTGCATCGAGGAATTCGAGAAGCTGACAGCAAATGAGTCCAGGCTTTCCGTTACCCGTCTCGTTACCAAGTACCCTCAGGGCGGTGAGCGCCAGCTCATTCACGCAGTAACCGGCCGGGACATCAATTCCAAGATGCTGCCTGCGGACGCCGGCTGTATTGTGGACAATGTTGCTACAATTTGCGCAATCTGTGACGCCGTCAAATACGGCATCCCTGTTATCGACAGGACATTCACTGTCACGGGTGATGCAATCAGCAATCCCTGCAACTTCCGCATCCCCATCGGGACTTCCTTCCAGAAGCTCGTCGATGCGGCGGACGGCTTTGTTCATGAGCCCGAGAAGATGATTTCCGGCGGTCCCATGATGGGCTTTGCCATGTACACCCTTGAGGTTCCCACGACAAAGACGACATCCGATGTCCTCTGCCTTGTCCATGATGAGGCTTCGGCTGCCGAAACCACGGCCTGTATCAACTGCGGCCGCTGTGTCGATGCCTGTCCTGAGCGGCTCGTTCCTTCCCGCCTGGCGGATTACGCTGAGCACAATCAGAGTGAGCTCTTTGAAAAATGGTATGGCCTTGAGTGCATAGAGTGCGGCTCCTGCTCATTCGCATGCCCTGCAAAGCGGCCCCTGGCCCAGGATATCAAGACGAAGAAGAAGGCAGTCCTTGCTGAGAAGAAGGCCAAGGCAGCTGCAGCAAAGAAGTAGAGGTGAATGAATTGGAAAAATTACTGAAAGTCACATCTTCACCCCATGTCCGGGAGAAGATGGATACGCAGAAAATCATGCTCTGCGTAGTGATTGCCCTGCTTCCTGCCACGGTCTTCGGCATCTGCAACTTCGGAATCCGGGCTTTCATCATTATCATTCTTTCTGTTGCCAGTGCAGTGGCTTCCGAATACTGCTATGAGAAGCTTCTGCACAGAAAGGTCACCATCAGCGACTTTTCGGCAGTAGTTACGGGTCTCCTCCTGGCTCTGAACCTGCCGTCATCCGTCCCTTACTGGATGCCGGTTCTCGGTTCGGCTTTTGCCATTGTCGTTGTGAAGGAACTCTTCGGCGGCCTGGGGCAGAACTTCATGAACCCGGCTCTTGGCGCCCGGTGTTTTCTCATGATTTCCTTTGCTTCCCTGATGACAGATTTCTCTGACTATCCGGGATATGCGGATGCTTTCGGCGGGGCAACTCCTCTGGCTACATTGAAGGCGGGCGGTTCTGTGGATACCCTGCGTATGCTGCTCGGCAACATTCCCGGTACTATCGGTGAAACATCTGTAATAGCAATTCTGATCGGGGCAATTTTCCTGATTCTCATGGGTGTCATCGATCTACGGATTCCGGGCTCCTATATTGTTACATTTGCCATCTTTACCCTTCTGTTCGGCGGCCACGGGTTCGATATGAACTTCCTCGTAGCTGAGCTTTGCGGTGGCGGTCTCATGCTCGGTGCTTTCTTCATGGCAACCGACTATGTCACCAGCCCCATTACCCCTATCGGAAAGATCGTCTTCGGCATCATTCTCGGCATCATGACCGGAATTTTCCGTTTCTTCGGTTCCGGTGCAGAGGGCGTTTCCTATGCCATCATCTTCTCGAACCTGCTTGTGCCCCTTATCGAGCGCTTCACGGTTCCGAGAGCTTTCGGTATTGTGAAAGAGAAGAAAGAAAAGAAGGAGGGTGAAAAAGCATGAAGAATAAGCTTGTACATGACGCCCTTGTTCTCACTATGATCACGGTCATCGCAGGGGCGGCCCTCGGCGTTGTCTATGAGATTACGAAGGCCCCCATCGCAAAGGCTCAGGAGGACGCTCTGAACAAGTCCTACCAGGAAGTCTTTACAGATGCGGACTCCTTCACTGATGTGGATGGCTTCGATTCCGAAGCAGCTTCGAAGGTTGTAGCGGATGCCGGTGTGGAAGGCGTAACGATTGATTTTGCAAAGGAAGCTGTCGATGCTTCCGGGAACGCTCTCGGCTACGTCATAGGCGTTACGTCCGATGGCGGCTACGGCGGCAACATTTCCTTCACTATGGGTGTCACCACAGACGGAACCATGACGGATTACGCCACCACCTCCATCAGCGAGACAGCCGGTCTCGGCATGCATGCCGCAGACAAAGGCGAAGGAACGTTTGAGAGTCAGTGGCAGGGCAAGGAAGCCTCCACAGACTATGCTGTTGCCAAGGACGGCGGTGACATCGTCGCCATCTCCGGCGCCACGATTACGTCCCGCTGCATGACGAAGGGCATCAACGGCGGCTTCGCTTACTTTCAGTCCCTAGAAGGAGGCGCACAATGAACAAACCTCTTGAGCGTCTTCAGAACGGTATCATCAAGGAGAACCCCACATTCGTCCTGATGTTGGGTATGTGCCCGACCCTGGCGGTCACGACTTCCGCCATCAATGGTCTTGGCATGGGGCTTTCCACCACAGTCGTTCTGGCGCTTTCCAACCTGCTGATTTCCCTGCTCCGGAATATAATTCCCGACAGGGTCCGGATGCCGGCCTACATCGTGGTCGTCGCATCTCTTGTAACTGTCGTTCAGTTCCTGATTCAGGGCTTTGTGCCGACCCTCTATGATGCGCTCGGTATTTACATTCCCCTGATCGTTGTTAACTGTATCATCCTCGGCCGGGCGGAGTCCTACGCTTCGAAGAATCCCCCGATTCCGTCTCTTTTCGACGGTCTCGGCATGGGCCTTGGCTTCACCTGCTCCCTTACGGTCATCGGTATTGTCCGGGAGTTCCTGGGCGCCGGCACGATTTTCGACAAGCAGGTACTTCCTCTTGCTGACCGGGCAGCCGGAAAGGCTGGCTATACGCCCATTTCCATCTTCATCATGGCACCCGGTGCCTTCTTCATTCTGGCTATTCTCGTAGCTGTCATGAAGGAAGTGAGAAAGAGCCTCTTCGAGAAGACAGGAAAGAAACTGGCACCCGCAGAGAGCGTTCTCGGTGAGGACTGCGCCGTATGTCCTTTCGCCCAGTCCTGCTCCGGAAAGTCCGTACTTGAAGCAAAGAAGGCAGAAGCTGCAAAGGCAGCTGCACCTGGAAAGGAGAGTGATTCCTGATGTTCGTGAAATTATTGCTCCTTTTCATATCAGCGTCACTTGTGAACAATGTAGTGCTTTCCCGTTTCCTGGGCCTCTGCCCCTTCCTCGGTGTTTCGAAGAAGGTGGAGACGGCAGCCGGTATGGGCGGGGCTATTATCTTCGTCATTACACTTTCATCCCTTGTGACCGGTCTCATCTACAAGTTCATCCTGGTTCCCTCGGGCTTTACCTACCTGCAGACCATCGTCTTTATCCTGGTCATTGCAGCCATGGTGCAGTTTCTGGAGATGTTCCTGAAGAAGAATGTGCATTCGCTCTATGAAGCGCTGGGTGTTTACCTGCCGCTGATTACGACGAACTGCGCCGTTCTCGGTGTTGCACTTGACAATGTTCAGAAGAATTACGGCATCCTTGAGGGCGTTATCTACGGCTTTGGTACGGCTGTCGGCTTTGCCATTTCCATCATCCTTCTTGCTTCCATTCGTGAGAAGATGGAGTATAATGACGTGCCCGAGGCCTTCCAGGGTACCGGTATCGTCGTCGTTACAGCCGGCCTGATGGCCATCGCCTTCTGCGGTTTCGCAGGCGTTATCTGAGGGGAGGGGAGAAGAAATTATGGCATTCGGAATTATCATGTCAATCGTGCTCGTCGGTGCGACGGGCTGCATTCTCGGCTTCTTCCTTTCATTTATGTCCGAGAAGTTCAAGGTGGAGACGAATCCAAAGGAGGAGGAAGTACTTTCTGCTCTGCCCGGCAACAACTGCGGCGGCTGCGGCTATCCCGGCTGTTCCGGCTGTGCCAAGGCCATTGCCAACGGTGAGGCTCCTGTGGATCAGTGTCCTGTCGGCGGTGCTCCTGTAGCGGCTGAAATTGCAAAGATTATGGGTGTCGAAGCGCAAGCAAAGGAGCCGGAGGTGGCTTTCGTCCGCTGCAATGGCACCTGTGAGAATGCAAAGAACAAATACGAATACAGCGGTGTCAATTCCTGCTCGGCCATGTCCCTGGTTCCCGGCGGCGGACCTAAGTCCTGTGCTTTCGGCTGCCTGGGCTTCGGCGACTGCGTGGAGGCCTGTCAGTTTGACGCTATCCATATCGTAGACGGCATCTCTCTCGTGGATCCTGACGCCTGCAAGGGCTGCGGAGCCTGCGCGAAGGCCTGCCCGCGGAACATCATCGAGATGATTCCCAAGTCTTCAACTGAGATGGTTCTCTGCCGCAACAAGAACAAGGGCAAGGCGGTCATGGACGTCTGCTCTGTCGGCTGCATCGCCTGCGGCCTCTGCGAGAAGAACTGTCCTTCTGACGCCATTCACGTCGTGGACAATATCGCCCACATCGACCAGTCTAAGTGCACAGGCTGCGGAACCTGCGTGACGAAGTGCCCGCGGAAGATTATCCACATCATCGGAGACGCTCCTGCTGCTGCGGACGACAAGGCTGCAAACGCTACTGCGTGAAAAGTTCAAACAAAAGATGTTATTCAGTACCCCGGGGTGCCAAAGCTCCGGGGTATTTCTATATCCCAGGGCTGTCACGAGCGTTTGTGCGAAGTGGGCTTAGGGATTATTGATGCAGGGAGATTTAGCGGAAGGCGAGCCAAAGGCGAAGAAGGCCGCTTAGTCGAGTCGCAATGGGAGAAAATGGATATACTCGAGACACCCCGCCTCATCGTGCGGGAAATTGAAATGACGGATATAGAGGCTCTTTTTCAGCTCTACAGCGGGCCCCACATGACGGATTTTATTGCACCCCTGTACCCCTATGAGGAAGAAAAGGCCTATGAAGAAGACTATATTAAGAATATCTACGGCTTCTACGGCTTCGGCATGTGGGTGGTAATTGAAAAAGTGACCGGAGAAATGGTGGGAAGGGCCGGCATCGAATATAGGTCCGGCTGCCGGGAGAATGAAGCGGAACTGGGCTACGCCATCCGGGAGGACAGGTGGCGGAGAGGGTACGCGGAAGAAGTATGTAAGGCCATCATGGACTGGGCGGTAGAAGAGTATGAGTTTTCCGCCTTCTGTGCCCGGGTGAACCCGGAGAATTCCGCCTCCATCAGCCTTCTGAAAAAGCTGGGCTTTACGGACAGCGGAGAAGTGTCGCCGGACGGGGAGGCCGTCTACAGGAGAATCGGCGTGGAAGCGGACTGGGACTACGAAGAGCCTTAAATTTCTTTTAGCACATTCTTGAGTTCTTCCGAATATGTGATTCTTCCGTCCGAGTGGATGAAGGCGGCATGAGTGGTCAGGTCCTTTGTTTCCATATAGTCCAGGGCCCAATCCTCCCCCATGAGAAAAAAGATCGTGGACAGGCAGTCCCCGTCAACGGATTCGTCGGTGACGACTGTAACCGATGTGAGGTCGCTTTCGACCGGATAGCCGGTTGTCAGGTCCAGGATGTGATGGTAGAGCTTTCCGTCCTTTTTGAAGAAGCGCTGATAGTTCCCGGATGTGACGACGGATTTGTCTGAAATATCAAGGGTAAAGGCTGCCTGTCCGTCTTCTGAAAATGGCTTTTGAATGCCGATGGTGTACTTGTCCCCGTCGGGGCGGTCCCCCAGGGTCAGGACATTGCCGCCCAGATTGATGATGGCGGAGCTTACATTATTCTCCAGGAGATATTCCTTCATACGGTCGGCAATATAGCCCTTGGCCACGGCCCCCAAGTCCAGGCGGGTTGCCGGATTTTTGAGCTTCACAGTATCTTCCCATATTTCCACATTTTCATCGCCGACAGTGGCAAGGGCTGCAGATATTTCCTCACTTGATGGAATGGAGATGTCGGCTTCATCACCTTTCTCAGCGTATTCATCCGCTTTTTCGCTCATATCCCAGAGCTCCGTCAAGGCTCCGCAGGTGATGGAAAACTTTCCTTCCGAAAGGGATCCGTAGGCAAGACCGATATTGATGAGTTTTATGGTCTCCGGGTCCACGTGGACGAGGGCGCCTTCTGCTGCATTGATCTTTGAAATGTCGGAATCCGGATTTGTATCGGAGAAGAGATTTTCGTATTTTTCCGCCAGATCCATGCAGCCCGAAAGCAGAGCCTCGTTTTCCCTGGTGTCTCCCCCGTAGAGGGTTACTGTGATTACGGTATCAAAGAAGAAGCCTGTCTTTTGGATAGGTGTGTTCTTCGCAAGCCCGCAGGACGTAAGCAGGGGCAGGAGTAAACAGGGGAGAAGGAGGAAGGAAAGGGCTTTTTTCAGGGCAAATTTTTCTATATGCTTCATATCGCTTTCGAATAAGTGATTTTTGTCTGTAAATATGGTAGAGTATTAAAGATTATGCGGAGAGCCGCTTTTTCTTATGTTGGCACAAACAAGGCGCCTTACATTATTCTAACAGAAAGTATCAAAGATGGAAAAATATATTGAGCGGCCGGTCAAAGAGAATCGGATTGTCGTGAAAATCGGCTCGAATTCCCTCATGCATCCGGAGACCGGGCGGCCGGACTATATAAAGATTGAGCGCCTGGCCAAGGAACTTACGGATATAAGGAACCGGGGGAATGATGTCTGTCTGGTCTCTTCCGGGGCCATCGCTGTGGGCCGGCAGATGCTGAAGGCGGAGAGCAAACCATCGAGCCTTCCTGAGAAGCAGGCTTTTGCCTCCATCGGCCAGAGTAAACTCATGATGATCTATCAGCAGGCCTTCGGGGAGTACAATCAGGAAATCGGCCAGATTCTGATGACGAAGTATACGATTCTGAATCCTGAGGCCCGGAAGAATGCCCAGAACGCCTTTGACAAGCTTTTTGAAATGGGGGTCATTCCCATTGTCAACGCGAATGACGCCATTTCCACTTACGATATCCAATTCGGCGATAATGACACCCTGTCCGCTATTGTGGCTTCTGTGGTTTCGGCCCACCGGCTCATTCTGATGTCGGATATTGACGGGCTTTATGACTCTGACCCCAGGAAGAATCCAGACGCGAAGCTTATTTCCCGGGTGGATGATATCAATGAGGACATCATGGGAATGGCAGGCTCCGGTGCCGGCAGCGACTTCGGGACCGGCGGTATGCTTACGAAGCTCATTGCTGCGAAGATTGCCACCCAGTCCGGAGTTTCCATGCTGATTGTAAACGCTGCGGATGTCAGTGTTCTTCATCGGATTTTCGACGGAGAAAAGGCCGGAACCTTCTTCGCCCCGAAGTATGATGAGAACTTCGATATCCTGAGCTACATTGCATCCACCCTGGTTTCATGATGGGAATAATGTAAATCATCGATGATTTTGCCATCTTGTTGGTTTATTGCCCAACAAAGCCCTATGGCCCCCTGACCGGATTTTTTCGGAGGTTCCCCTATGAGAAGTGTTGAAGAAATCTGTAAAAGCGCAAAAGAAGCTAAGTACAGCCTGGGCATCCTCGGCACTGACGAGAAGAATGCCATCATCCTTTCCTGTGCGGATGAACTTTTGAAGAAGGCTGATGCAATTGTTTCCGCAAACGCTGTCGACATGAAGAATGCCGATGAGAAGGGCATTTCTCCTGCTATGAAGGACCGGCTCCTCCTTACAAAGGAGCGGATTGCAGGAATTGCTTCCGGCATGCGGCAGGTGGCTGCCCTTCCTGATCCCATAGGGGAAATGATTGCCATGTGGACCCGGCCCAATGGTCTGCAGATCGGGCAGAAGCGGGTGCCCATGGGAGTTATCGGGGTTATTTACGAGGCGCGGCCAAATGTGACTGCCGATGTTTTCTCCCTTTGTCTTAAGACCGGAAATGTGACGATTCTGAAGGGCGGTTCCGACGCCATTCATTCCAACAAGGCCATGACGGACATCTTCCGGGAAGTCTTGAAAGGGAAAGGCTATAACGAGAACTACGTGACTCTGATTGAGGACACGGACCGGGCAGCCACGACAGAGTTTATGAAGCAGGACGCCTATGTGGATCTTCTGATTCCCCGGGGCAGTGCCGGGCTCATTCAATCTGTCAAAACAAATGCAACAATTCCTGTAATTGAGACAGGTACCGGGAACTGCCATATCTATGTAGATGAGTCAGCGGATTTCGACATGGCACTAAGCATCATTGAAAACGCAAAGACCCAGCGCATCGGTGTCTGCAATGCCATGGAGTCCCTGGTGGTCCATCAAAGAATAGCCGCAGACTTCCTTCCTCTTCTCGAAGAGCGGCTGAAAAAGTATGACCTTCATTACTTTGCTGATGAAAAGGCCATCGATGACTTCAAAGAGAAGGACGTCATGCCGGCCACGGACTGCGACTTCGGGACAGAGTATTTAGACTACAAGATGTCTGTAAAGACCGTTTCAAATATCGACGAAGCCATCGCCCATATCAACCGCTACAACACCGGACACTCCGAGGCCATCATCACCGAGTCCTACGCCAATGCCCAGAAGTTTTTAAACGAAGTTGATGCGGCCTGCGTCTATGTCAATGCTTCTACCCGTTTCACGGACGGAGGAGAGTTCGGCTTCGGGGCGGAAATCGGAATCTCGACCCAGAAGCTGCATGCGAGAGGTCCCATGGGTCTGAAGGCCCTGACTTCCACGAAATACATTATTTTCGGAAACGGACAGGTTCGGCCGTAAACCGAAAAATCCCGGACTTATCGGGGGCTGCAGGAGAAGCCGTTTTACCGGCTTCCTGCAGCAGATACCAAACAGAAAGCATTATATTATTCATGTCAAACGAAAATAATAATCTCTTTTTCCCGGATGCGGCGGCTCCTGTCGTGAATACGGGGGACAAGGCCCCTGAGACCGAGCCCGAGCGCCAGTACCACTTCATGGAAAGGACCCGGGAACTTTTAGAACGGCAGGGATATACGGGAAACGATGCCCTGACCTTTCATGTCACTACTTTCGGCTGTCAGATGAACGCCCGGGACTCTGAGAAACTCAGAGGAATCCTCCAGTATGTGGGTATGACCGAGTCGGAGTCGGAGGAGTGCGACCTGGTCCTTTTCAATACCTGCACAGTCCGGGAGAACGCCAATCTTAAGGTCTACGGCCGATTGGGCGAACTGCACGGATATAAGAAAAAGAATCCGCGGATGAAAATCGGCATCTGCGGCTGCATGATGCAGGAAGCCTCCGAGGTGGAAAAGGTTCGTAAATCCTATCCCTTCGTAGACATCGTTTTCGGGACTCATAATCTCTACCGCTTTGCTGAGCTTCTCTACCGCTCCTTCGCCGGGGAGAAGCGGGTCGTTGACGTCGAAGAGGCTGACCCGGCCATTGTCGAGAATCTGCCTATTGAACGCAAGTATCCCTTCAAGTCCGGCGTCAATGTGACCTACGGCTGCAACAATTTCTGTTCCTACTGCATTGTCCCCTATGTGCGCGGACGGGAGAAGTCCCGGGAGCCCAAGGATATTCTTCGTGAAATTGAAAACCTGGCAAAAGACGGTGTGAAGGAAATCATGCTTTTAGGGCAGAACGTGAATTCCTACGGGAAGACCCTGGAGACACCTGTTTCTTTTGCGGAATTATTATCTGAAGTTGAAAAAATAGACGGGATTGAACGGATCCGCTTCATGACCAGCCACCCCAAGGATTTAAGCGATGAACTCATTTCCGTCATGGCATCTTCAAAGAAAATCTGTCGCCATATCCATCTGCCCCTGCAGGCCGGCTCGACCAGGGTGCTGACGGAAATGAACCGCCACTATACAAAGGAATCGTATCTTGCCCTCTGTGACCGCATTCGGACTGCTATGCCCGATATAGCGATTACAACGGATATCATGGTGGGTTTCCCGGGTGAGACGGAAGAAGACTTCCTCGAGACTATGGATGTGGTACGGCGTGTTCAGTACGACTCGGCTTTTACCTTTATCTATTCCCCCCGAGAGGGGACACCGGCGGCAAAGCGGGAGGATTTCGTTCCGGAGGAAATCGTCCACGATCGCTTCAATCGCCTCTTAGACCTCGTCCACGAGTGCGGGGCGGCTCAGGCCAGAAAGCATTTGGGAGAGGTTCAGGAAGTCCTGGTCGAGGAAGTGAACACCCACGACCCTGCCCTTGTTACCGGCCATATGGGAAATAATTCTCTCGTTCACTTTGCGGGCAGTTCCGACCTCATCGGGCAGACAGTGCCTGTGAAGCTGACGGAGTCCCATGACTTCTACTACTTCGGAGAAGCGGTTTCTTCATGACTGATGTAAACAGCGAAAGAGAATCGTCTGCTGAAGGGAAGGCCGGGCAAAGGTCAGTTTCCCGGAAAGAAGCCCTCGTCTTGCTTGTACTTTTCCTTGTCCTTGCAATAGCTGCCGGAATTTTCTATTCCACCCGGCAGGGAGGGGCTCAAGTCCTCATTACTGTGAACGGGGAAAAATACGGAATGTACCCGCTTACCGTGGACAAAACGATCCCGATTGATGGGGCAGACGGCGCTCAGAATGTTGTGGAAATCGCTGACGGCAAGGTGTTTATGAAGTCTGCTTCCTGCCCGAATCAGATCTGCGTACATACAGGAGAGATTGACAAGAGCGGTCAGTCCATTGTCTGCCTGCCCAATAAGGTCACCGTGACGGTGATCGGGGGAGAGAGCAGCAGTATCGATTCCATGACAAAATGAAAAATAATGCCTCAAAAAAAGTGGCCTACATGGCAGTCTTTCTGGCCCTGGCTCTGATCTTTTCCTACGTGGAAGCCCTGATTCCATTGCCTTTTGCGGTACCGGGCATGAAACTGGGCCTGCCGAATATTGTCATTGTCGTGGTGCTTTTTCTATTCGGACCGGTCCCGGCTCTTGTCATCAATATTCTGCGGGTTGTCATAGTCGGAATATTGTTTACAAATGCTTTCAGTATGCTATTCAGTTTGTTCGGAGCGGCCTTTTCCTTTGCTGCCATGCTGCTTGTGATGAAGGTCTTTCACGGCTCACCTGTGGTCACCTCTGTATTCGGCGGTCTGTTTCACAATGCCGGTCAGCTTACTGCAGCTGCTATTGCAGTCAGCACTTTTCAGGTGGCTTATTATCTGCCGGCGCTGCTTGTGGCAGGTTTCATCACAGGCCTGATTATCGGAATTCTTGCCCGCCTCATCATTCCGAGGCTGAAAATATTCTTGTTCAAGGGGTAACAAATGTATTCTTATATTCGAGGAGAAGTCGCTGAAATTTCCACTGATTCCGTCGTTATCGACAATAACGGCATCGGCTATCAAATCTTTCTTCCGGTGTCTGACCTCTCGAAAGTCGGCCCTGTCGGGGAGACCCGCCTTATCTACACCTACTTTCAGGTGTCGGAGAACGGCATCGGCCTCTACGGTTTTCTGACTAAGGGAGAGAGGGAACTCTTCCTCCTCCTCATAACGGTAAACGGGGTCGGCCCCAAGGCGGCCATGTCTATTCTCTCAGTGCTGTCCGAAAATGACCTCCGTTTTGCCATTCTTTCGGAAGACTCAAAGGCCATCAGTAAGGCTCCGGGCGTAGGCCCAAAGACGGCAAAAATGGTGATTCTGACCCTGAAGGACAAGATTGACCCGGGCTTCATGGAAAATGCCGGAGCCATTGTTTCCGATACGACGGGTCAGGTCATGGCTGACTCCGAGCGGAACGACGCCTATCTGGCCCTGACATCTTTGGGCTACGACGCGGCAACTGCCCTGAAAGCCCTGGATTCCGTAGAAGGGGCTGCCGATATGGATTCGAACCGTCTGCTGAAGGAAGCATTGAAAAAGCTGGCTTTTTAATTACTAATGTAAAACAAAAACTCTTCCGGGGGCGGCTGAAAAGCGCCCGGACAAGAGAATGTGAAATACCATGAAGCGAAGCATTGTTACGACAAGTGAAACACCTGAAGACCTGCCGGTGGAAAACACCCTGCGGCCCCAGAATTTCGACTCCTACATAGGCCAGGACAAGGTCAAGAAGAATCTCGAAATCTATATTCAGGCGGCAAAGGAGCGGAAGGAACCACTGGACCACGTGCTTTTCTACGGGCCTCCCGGCCTCGGCAAGACCACCCTTTCCGGCATCATTGCCAATGAAATGGGCGTAAATATCAAGATTACATCCGGCCCGGCCATAGCCAAGCCCGGCGAAATGGCGGCCATTCTTTCCTCCCTGCAGGAAAATGACGTCCTCTTCATTGACGAAATCCACCGCCTGAACCGGCAGGTGGAAGAGGTCCTGTATCCTGCCATGGAGGACTTCGCCATTGATATCATGATTGGGAAAGGCCAGACCGGCCGTTCCGTCCGTCTCGACCTTCCGAAATTCACTCTGGTTGGTGCAACGACGCGGGCAGGTCTGCTTTCAGCCCCTCTCAGGGACCGCTTCGGAGTCATCTTCCGCCTTGAATTCTATGAGCCGGAGGACTTAAAGAAGATCATCGAAAACTCGGCGAAGAAGCTGGGTGTAGAAATCGATGAGAATGGTGCATATGAGCTGGCCAGGAGGTCCCGGGGAACGCCCCGGCTTGCCAACAGGCTTTTAAAGCGGGTCCGGGATTTTGCCCAGGTGCAGTACGACGGGGTCATCACGGAAGCGATTGCCAAAGAGGCTCTGGACCGCCTGGAAGTGGATTCCTACGGCCTTGATGACAGCGACCGGCGGATCCTCATGACGATTATGGAAAAATTCGGAGGAGGACCGGTGGGCCTTGATACTCTGGCGGCTGCTCTGGGAGAGGATGCCGGAACTATTGAAGATGTCTATGAGCCCTACCTCGTTCAGAACGGCTTTCTGAACCGGACACCGAAAGGGCGGGTGGCAACAGAACTCTGCTATAAGCATTTCGGGCTCATGCCTTCATAAAGTCTTGTTTTCTTTTTGTAATAATTTTATAATTAATTGATTTTATTTCCCAGCTTTACAGCAGAGGATGGACATATATGTCAGCGAAAAAAAGCCTGGACGTTCTGATTGGCGGAAAAGTATATAAATTAAGCGGCTATGAAGAGGAAGAGTACCTTCAGAAGGTGGCCGCCTACATCAACGGCAAGCTGGACGAGTTTGAATCCATGGAGGATTTCAAGCTTTTGAATACCGATATGCGCTCGACTCTGATCGAGCTCAATATCGCCGATGATTACTTCAAGGCCAAGGCTCTGGCTGAGAAGTACGAGGGAGACCTGTCCGAAAAAGATAAAGAAATCTATGACCTGAAGCACGAACTGATCGGTGCCCAGATGAAGGCAGAGGGCCTGGAGGATCAGGTCCGGCAGCTGACGGACGAGAAGAAGGAACTGCTGACAAACAAAGCAAAGCTGGAGGCTTCTCTGGAAGATGCTTTGCTTGGACCTTCCGATGGCGGAGATGAGTGATGATCCCGGAACTTCTGGCTCCGGCCGGCAATATAGAAATCCTAAAAGCGGCAGCCCTCTCCGGCGCTGACGCCGTCTATTTCGGCGGCGATCTCTACGGTGCCCGGGCTTTTGCGGGGAACCTCTCCCATGATGAAGTTCTCGAAGCTGTCGAATTTTTGCATACCCACGGGAAGAAGGCCTACCTTACGGTCAACACCCTGCTGAAGAACAGGGAGATCGAAGAGGGGCTTTTTTCGTATCTCAGAGACTTTTATGAAGCAGGCCTTGATGCGGTCCTGGTGCAGGACGTAGGAGTCCTGTCCTTTCTGAAGTCCTGTTTTCCTGAGCTTACGATACATGCATCGACCCAGATGTGTATCTCCAGCCCTTTCGGCTATGAATTTCTGAAAAACCTGGGTGTAGCCCGGGCCGTGCCGGCCAGGGAGCTTTCCCTGGATGAAATCCGGACTCTTTCGGCCGTTTCCGGAATTGAGACTGAGGTTTTCGTACACGGGGCTATGTGTGTGTGTTACTCGGGCCGGTGCTACCTCTCCGGAATGATTGGCGGGAGGTCCGCCAACCGGGGTCGCTGTGGCCAGCCATGCCGCCTGCCGTATGAAGGGTATATAGATAATAATAAAACCCGGCTTCCCGGCGGAGGGAAGTACCCTATTTCCATGAAGGACCTCTGCGGTCTGCCTGTTCTGAAGGAACTTTGCGAATCCGGCGTGGATTCCCTGAAAATTGAAGGACGGATGAAGTCAAAGGAATATGTGACGGGAGTAGTATCCGTCTACCGGAAGTATCTGGATCTGCTGGCTGAAGATCCGGACAGGAATTTTGTCTTGGACCAGGCCGACTTGGACTTTCTCAGGGCCCTGGGCAACAGGGGTAACTTTGCCCACATATACTACGAAAAAAATAACGGTCCCGAGATGATTTCCTTTTCGGATTCCTCGTTTCACTCGGACCCGGCGGCGCTCGCACAGGCTCGCGCCGCATCCGGCCACCAAAACGGCTCTTCCTTATCAGAAACCGCACCTGTTGGCCTGTCTGTCAACCTTGCATTTACCGCGAAATCAGGACATTCAATGCGGCTTTCTGCTTCCTCTGTCGCTGAAGACGGGCAGGAAATTTCCATTGCTGTGACCGGTGATATTGTAGAAACTGCCTCGAAAAAAGCTACGACAGAAGCGGAAGTTCTGGAGAAGCTTGGTAAACTTGGCGGGACCGGCTTTACGGCCGGAAAGGTCGACATAGAGCTTGGCGAAAACATCTTTCTTCCCATGTCGAAGGTCAATGCCCTGCGGAGAGAAGCGGTTGAAATGCTGCAGGACCAGCTTCAGAAGCAGATGCCCCCTGACCGGGTGAAACCGGAAGAAAATCCTCTGGGCTCTCCG